>JAISCQ010000307.1 GCA_031265445.1 Bacteroidales bacterium | reverse complement strand
GTACCAGGGACAACCGAAAACGTCTGAAAGGGTTGGAGATCAAACTCCGAGCCAAACCCCTGGGCAGACCCAAAGTAACGGCAGTGGAAGACCGCGTAAGGCCAGGTGAAAGGAATCCTGTCGAAGGGGTTTTCGGGCAGAGCAAGCGGGCATATGGCATGAACCGTATTAAAGCAAAGCTTGCCCGGACAAGTGGCTCCTGGATAGCATCCATCCTGATGGTGATCCACCCGGTTAAATTAACCGGGTGGATACACCATGCCCTGATGTTATTAGCCCAGACTTTTTCAGCATGTCGTTTCTCTTTCCTGAAGAAGGGTTTTGCGTATAATACTCCAAAAAATATCTGGCGGATGATGATAAAAACAGATTGTCTGGTAACTCAACTTTTTCAGCAGACCCTAAATAATTGGTATTGTTAAATTGGCATAGATTCGATAAAACCATATAATTGAAAAATAACAGTTTAAATCTCAAATTTTGTCCAAAAACCACATGAATTTAACAATATCAAATTATTTTGGACGCGTTCCTAAGGAATTTTTTTTGTCAGATTTTCGAGCAATTCACTTGTAATGTTTTCTTGAAAATCGAAGTTGTCAGGCTGAGAAGCTGCTGACAGGGTCAACAAAAACGTCGGCTGCGGTGACAGTTTCCATCACCGCTGATAGGGTATGCTTACGTAAAATGACCTGACAGGGTCGGCAGGCCTGTCAGGGTCAAAAAAACATTCGGCCAAAAAAACATTTTGAACGTTTCATTCATATTTCAATGATTCCACCGGGTTACGCCGTGCAGCCCTGTATACCTGCGCCAGCAGGGTGATCATGGTAAGCAGCCAGATGAGCGCCAGCACGCCGGTAAATATCCACATACCAATGCTTATACGGTACTGATAGGTTTGCAGCCAGCGGTTCATGGCAAACCATGCGAAAGGCGATGCGGCGACAAATGCAATTGCGGTCAATACCGTAAATTCGCGGGCAAATAACCATACGATATCCATTACTTTGGCCCCGTTGATCTTGCGGATGCTGATTTCCTTCGAACGGTGTTCCATCATGAAAGCCACCAGACTGAACACGCCCATGCACGAGATAAAGATGCTTAACAGCGAAAAGTAAAGGAAAATCCTTCCCAGCCGAAATTCTTTCTGATAGATGGCCATGTATTCGTCCTCCATGAAAAAATACTCGAATGGGTTGTCCTTTTTGAAATTCCGGAATACGCCCCTGATATAGTCCAGCGTTTCCTTCTGGTTATGCGGACTGATGCGGATAAATACCTTTCCCGAAGTTTCGGGGTTGTATTCGATGATCAGCGGGGTAATCCTTTCGTGGAACGACCGGAAGTTGAAGTCTTTGATCACGCCCACTGCCTTGCCGTTATTGACTTTTGTGCCGATGATGTTCTCTTTGCCTGTTACTTTTGCAGCTGCTTCATTGAGTACCTTGGAATAGGAATCCTCGGTAGAATGTTGCCACCAGGTCATGTTTTCGGGAAGAAAACCGCCCTGTGTTATTTGCAGGCGAAAGACTTTGGCATAGTCCCAGTCGGCAAAGATTACGTTGCAGCCTTCCTCGGTTTCGGATGTTTTGCCTTCCCAGTTTAAAGTGGTGCCCCAGTTCATGTCGACAGGCGAATGACAGGCAATGCTTACCGCTTCCACATGGGCGTTTTTCAATACCTCCTTCTTGAAATCCTCAACGGCATACCACAGGCCGGTGTTGATACCGATGACGTTATAGCGGTCGAAACCGATATCCCTGGTTTGGATATAGTGAAGCTGCCTGTATACAGTGCCCGTACAGAGCATGATAAAGATGGAAATGGCTAACTGGACGCCCAGCAATGTCTTGCGCAGGGATGCTTTTGAGCCGGTTGACGAGCCGCCTTTGAGGATGAGCGCCGGACGGAATGAACTCAGGTAGAAAGCCGAATAGCCGCCGGTGAGCAGTCCCACGAAAAGGCACAGTCCGAGCGCTGTGGCGAATGTACGGAACGAATAATCAACGGTTAAAACGGCGCCTACCACACTGGAAAACCACGGTATGATGATCTCTGCCAGTGAGAATGCCAGCAGCATGGCAGCGAACGACCATAGCAGGGATTCGGAAAGGAATTGCCACACCAGTTCGCGTTTATAAGCCCCTTCGACCTTGCGTACGCCTACTTCGCGCGAACGGTTGGCGCTGCGGGCAATGGAAAGGTTCACGTAGTTGATGACGGCAATCACCAGGACAAACAGGGCCATGGTGAGGAAGATAAAGATATAGCGCGGTTCGCCGAACTCGCCCGAAAGGTTGGTATCCGTCACATCCGGGTGAAGGTGAATGTCGGTAAGCGGCTGGAATATCAGCTTGCTTTTGTCGTTGGGTAAGTGTTTGGTGAGACAGTTGGCCATGAGGGCGCGTGTTGCGTCGTCAAAAACGGCATTGGGCGCCATCTGCACAAAAGTTGTGTAATAGTAATATCCCCGTTTCTGCCATGAACGGCTGGCATTCCCATGCTGCGATGTTTTCTCGGCATCCATCAGCGCATCAAAGCGTATGTGGCTGTTTCCGGGTATGCGAACCACGCCGGTGACCAGATATGGAGCGGGATCCAGATTCGGATTGTCCCAAAGCCGGTACCGGTTGTATATCGGTTGTCCCACAATGTTGTCGCCCGTTCCAAAAATCTTTTTGGCAAAATCTTCGGAAATCACTATGGGACGTTCGCCTTCAAATGCCGTTTCGGGTGAACCCTGAATAAACTCGAAAGTAAAAACCTCGAAAAAACGGTTACTGGCTTCCCCGCGTATCGCGGAATACGGCTGTTCGTTATATACCAGCACGTCGGGAAAACGGGTTATATTCAGATAAGCAGCATTCACTACCTGGGGAAATTCTTCCGTCAGCGCTTTTCCAAGGGGGGCAGGTGCGGTAGCGTTTTTTATCCACTCTCCATTGACGTTTTCGGCAGTCAAAACGCGGTATATCTCTTTACGGTGTACGTGCGCGCTTTCGTAACTGTTCTCGTACTGCACCCACAGTACAAACAGGAAACTGCACGCTACGGCCAGCGCCAGCCCGGCGAGGTTAACAACCGAATATCCTTTATCCTTCACGAAGTTGCGAAGAGCAACTTTAAAATAATGTTCGAACATAAACTTTGAAACTTTTAATTTTTAAAACTCGAAACGGAATTTTATATCGACCCTGCGTTGTAGAGACGCGATGCATCGCGTCTCTGCAACGCAGCCCGACAGGTCATTGCGACCCCGAAACTAACGTACAACCATCACCAGCATCTCATTCGATTTCAAAACGTCTGCCTGCGTTTTCAGTTTCAAAACTGTTTCGGCAGGGATGGTTTTGGCGCTGTTTTTCAGGATTTCTTCAATCTGGCCTTTGGTAAACGATGCAAAAATACCGTCGTCCCGGACATTGATGCTGTTCAACGGAAGAGGCAGCCCGCCGTCGATGTCGTTTTCGATGAGGGCGTCCTCGGGGTACGGGCTGATCATGTCGATGGCATCGGCGCGACCGCTTTGCCTGTCGAACAGCAGGCAGTGAAAGGTTACCTCGCCTGCTTTGCGGCAATTGGGGCAGTCGCGTCCTTCGGTAAAGATCAGGATCATCAGGTTTTTGAAGACGATCCATTTCCATGGAAGGAGTTTGCCCTGGGTTTTGGCCAGTACCCCGTCTTCCATGCTCACCCGCTGCGCGCCGAAATCGAAGCGATACGCCGGGACAATACGGTTGGCCGACTGCACGCGGAAGATCGTATCGCAATAGGATTGCCGGAAAAATAACGTACCGTCTGCACGGTCGAAAAACGACCTGTCAGAGCTGGCAAAGCCCCGTATATTCCTGTCGATCCGGACGTGGTTGGCGAACTTGCAGAGGGTATCGCCCATGGTATTGAATGAGACTGCAACCGGCCGGCTGCCCCTGCCGCCCTGAAAGTTGAACCGGGTATTGCCGTCCATGTACATCCCTGCCGGATAATTGCGTACTTGAGTCATCTCCGGCCGTGCGTCATTTAAAGGCCGGTTTGCGAGCCGGTACTCGCCGATCCATGTTTTTTTCGAAGAATAGTCGATCACCGCCAGATAACAGCGATCGCCCCGCACATCCCTTAACATGGCCGGCCTGTAACTGTCATGTTCGACTTCCACGGTTTGGGCGTTCCGTTTGCCTTCAAATTCCGAAAGCAGGAGGTTATCTACAAAAGCGCCCTGATGATCGAACAGCCGGATACCCAGTTCATCGGTCGTTACAAAATAATCGCCCGCCTTGCTTACCTGCGTACTCGAACGGTAACTTTGTGCCCATTTATCGCCATTGAGATGGATATGGGTTTGCGAAAGGAAGAAATCTTCTTCGCCGGGCAGTTTCAGCGTGACATATTCTACCGACGACCCGAACCGGCTCAGTTTGAGCGGTTGCCCGGCGCCGCCCTGCATGCTGACTTTCAGCGTTACAGGCGGCGAAACAGGATCGACCGAACGGTTTTCGGTAAATTTGGCGCCCGCAGGCGGCACATAACCGGCATCGGGCAGGACGGGAGAAGGGTCCTCCTTCGCCAGCAGGGTTGTATCATTCGCCAATGCCAGCAGCTGCTTTTCCGAAAGGTTCGGATTACGGCCGCCGCAGGAAAAAAAGGACAGGCAACCGGCGACGAATATCAGCGGCAAGCGACGGGCGACGGATGACAGGATATGGAAACGGCTGGAAATAACTTCAGGCATTTTGTTTATTTTTAGATGGTGGGCAGCGTTAACTGTACATCAATATCTGCCCGTCGAGCATCCGTATGGTACGATGCGCTTCGCGGGCGTTTTCTTCGGAGTGGGTCACCATCACGACGGTGGTTCCTTCGGCATTGAGTTCTTCGAGGAGATTCATCACTTCCCGTCCGGTTTTCGAATCCAGGTTCCCGGTGGGTTCGTCGGCGAGGATCAGTTGCGGGCCGGCCACCACAGCCCGGGCGATGGCCACGCGCTGCTGCTGTCCGCCCGACAGTTGCTGCGGGAAATGCTTTGCGCGATGGGTGATCTGCATCCGCTCCAGCGCGGCGTCTACCTTGCGGCGGCGTTCTTCTTTCGAGATGCGCATGTAGAGCAGCGGCAGTTCGATATTTTCGAATACCGTCAGTTCGTCGATCAGGTTGAAACTCTGGAACACGAACCCGATGTGTCCCTTGCGCTGCGTGGTACGCTGGTTCTCGTTCATGCTTTCCACGGCAGTTCCATGAAGGCTGTAATGCCCGTCGGTAGGATTATCCAGCAGTCCGAGGATGTTCAGTAAAGTAGACTTGCCGCATCCCGACGGCCCCATGATGGCGACAAACTCGCCGGCACGCACTTCGATATCCACCTCCTTCAAGGCGGAGGTTTCCACTTCGGCAGTGCGGAATACTCTGGTTAATTTTTCGGTCTTGATCATATATTCGATTTTTGGTTTTTGATTGGTTTATTATTTGGCAATGACGATCAACTGTTCGTTTTCCGGCATCGAATCATACAGTTTTTGCGCCGTTTCCGGATATTGCCCGCTGGCAATCCGTTCCCTGATATCTTCTTTAGTGACCGTCATATATAATTCCCCGTCTTCCGTTACACCCTGTATCCAAAACGGAATACCATCCGGATCGAGGTCGTTTTCGAATGATAACGGGACGTAAGTATGTTCGTTGTGTTCCTGATGTACCAGCATCCGTGTGGCTTTGTTGTAGATGCATCCCCAGAAGGGAACTTTTTCCCTGTTCCTTCTGTTGGGATAATCGCGACCTTCGCAATAAGTCATGTAAATATGGGCAGGCGTTTCGTACCACGATCGTGGAATCAGTTTTCCCGCCATGTCGCTGCCTTTCCGTGATTCTTCCGAAGTGGCGCGATATTCCCCGAAACTGACCACATAAGCAGGAACCCAGCGGTTGGGCGCTGTAACGCGAAACACCGTATCATTATATGCTTTCCGGAGTGTTAATTCTCCATTGATGCGGTAGAGTGCAGATGATTCCGGATTTGTGATCCCGTTCCCTGCCTCGTAATCGGTGAAACGGCACAAGGTATCGCCCCGCAGCGAAAGACCGGTGAAACTGCGGGCATCGATGATCGAATGATCATTGATAAACTTTGCCCGTATGGTTTTTGACAATGGAATGACATTGTTTTTGTGATGGCCTTCCGCAGCGCAAATCAGCAGTTCATTCACCTTCAGTTCGTCATTTTCCCTCTCAAAGTAATTGTACATCATCAGATTTTTCCAAACATCGAATGTGCCGAAAAAACCTATTCCCCAAGTACCTTTATCCGTTTCATTCTTCACAATGGTTACAGGCAATCCGCCGTTTTCCGAATAATCGTAAAGCCCGTTCATGCTGGAAGCATATATCCTGTTGCCTGTAATATGCAGCTGTAACCTGACCGAATTTCCTTCCGGGTATTTTATACGGATCGTCCGGAGCGATGAGGCAATATCGCTTAATTTGAGCCGGCTGCGGTTATTCCTGTTCCTGATAACGTCGATTGTTACCGGCGGACGGGCGGGATCAATTCCTCGCTTTTCCCTGTACTGAACGCCCGATGGAATATATTTGCCGGTATCGGCGCGTAAATCTTCTTTTTCGGAAACTGTTGGCATGGTATCGTTCGCCAACTCGAGCAATTGCTTTTCCGAAAGATTCGGATTGCGGCTGCTGCAGGAAAAAAGCGACAGGTGACAAGTGATGAGCGACAGGACTGTAAGCGATACGTAACGGGTAAGGATTTGAAATAATCCGCCTCGATTCACTGGATGGTCTTTCATTTGATTTGACAATATGATGATGGATGGTATACAGGATTGTCCGATGAAAATCTTCACGCTTCACTCAATTTTTAACTCGTTGGCATCGCCGAAATAATCATACCCCGAAATGATGATCCGGTCGCCGGGCATGAGGCCTTCCATCACTTCGTAATGCGCTGGGTTTTGCCGGCCAAGCACGATATATTGTCTGTAGGCGCGCCGTCCGGACGGGTCGAGTTTAAAAACCCACTGACCGCCGGTATTCTGGAAAAACGTGCCGCGCGGGATGATGATCCTGTTTTCCGGCTGGCTCAACTCAATCTGTACCCGGAAGCTTTTGCCGAGGTTCAGGTTTTCGGGCGGTTCGCCTGTAAACAGGAAGTCGGCTTCAAACTTACTGTCCTTGATTTCGGGGCTTACGCGGTTCACATGCAGGTCATAGCGGCGGTTCTGATACATGAAATACGCATGAAGTCCGGAGGTGATGCGGTCTACGTAAAACTCGCCGATCCTGCTGTTCAACTTGAAGCGGGTGATCACTTTTACTTCGCCGATATTCTGTCCGCGCGCCATCTGTTCGCCGATTTCCACCCGTTGCGAAAGGCTTAGCTGCCCATCAATCGGGGCGCGTACGTCCAATTGCAATAACCGCTCGCGGCTGTTTTCGAACTTTGTCACCTGGCGTTGCAAATCGTTTTTCAGCAGTTCAATACGGATCTCGCGGGTGATGGAGTCGTTATACAGCTCCTGCAAAGTGAGACGGTTTTTAGCAATGGTATATTCGTACTCGTCGCGCGCAATCTCGAAACGCGCCTTGGTCATCACGCCCATCCCGTATTCCTGTTCGTCCAGGTTGAATTTTTTCCGTATGTTGCCCGTTTCAAACTTTGCCTGGAGCATCTGTTTGCGCAGGTTGATGCTCGACTGCTCCATTTCGATGATCTTTTCGCGGTAATTGATCCGCTGCTTCTCCAGTTCGGCGCCTTCTTCCTCAATTTGCCGCCGCAGGCCGGGGTTATCCAGCAGCATGATCACCTCGCCGGCTTTCACTGCCGAGCCTTCTTCCACCAGCACTTCCTTTACCGAGCCTTCCTCCCGGGCATTAAGCTTGACCACGCTGATCGGCTGCACAATACCTTCCACATCCAGGTATTCAAGGAACGAGGCTTCTTCCACCGAAGCAATGCTCAATTTCGCCGCTTCCACGCGCAGCGTCTTGCCGAAATTGGCGGTCAACAACAGGTAAGCCGACAGGCATGCTACGGCCATACCCGTCACGATCCATTTGAGGTTCCGCTGCAACCACGGTTTCCTGTCAATTACTTTATCCATCCTGTCGATATGCATCTTTTCGGCTTAAAACATTTTGAAATCAAAAATACAAACAGGATGCCAATATCGTATTGCATTGACAATGCGTTGCTTATAAGTTAAAGCCGGATAAAAGGTGTCGGGTTTTCCGACACGTATGCGGGATTTTCAGACATGCAGACCTTCACAGATTTCATATATTTATTCGATAAAATTTGAAATATCCTTTTTAAAAATTGAAAGCGATGCATGAAAATGATGAACATTACCTGATATAATTTACAGATAACTTATATTGAAATATAATTTAGATTTATATTAAAAATTTGTAAGACTTAAATCTAAAAATATTTTAACTTATATCAAAATAAAATTAAATATAAGTTATATATTATTTTAAACTTGAGTTATCGTCAAAATGCATACCGTATTATTGAATTTTCATAAGGGAATCACAGGATTTTGAAAGGAAGCTTATTGAAATGCACCTGTCCGGCTTATTGTATTTGATAACATTTTTGATGCGGAAATCACAGTTATTGAAAAAACATGTAGCTTTGCACCCAATTATTATGCGTACAATTCGAGTTAAATATCTATTCTAATTCAAGAACAAATGACAGATGCAATCAAAAGGAGTCTTCGCGAATCGAAAGCAGCCCGGTGGACGGCGCTGAGTATCGTATCGTTTACCATGATGTGCGGCTATTTCATGACCGATGTGATGGCGCCGCTGAAACCCATGCTCGAATCGGCTTTGGGCTGGAACAGCGAAAATTATGGAGTATTCACCAGCGCTTACGGTTGGTTCAATGTTTTTTTCCTGATGCTTTTTTTCGGCGGACTGATCCTCGACAAGACGGGAGTGCGTTTCACCGGCGTTTTGTCCACCGGTTTGATGGTCGTCGGTGCAGTCCTCAAGTACTGGGCTGTATCTGATGCGACCCTTCAGGCTACGAGCTGGCATTTTTTATGGTGGACGGCAAATATGCAAGTGTGGATGGCAAGTCTGGGTTTTGCAATTTTCGGCGTAGGGGTCGAAGTGGCCGGGATTACGGTGACTAAAATCATTGTTAAATGGTTTCATGGTAAGGAAATGGCCCTGGCCATGGGTTTACAGGTTGCCATGGCGCGTGTGGGAACATTGATGGCCATGCTGTTTTCAAAACGAATCGCAGACCATTTTGATATAGTTTCCATGCCTGTATTATTGGCATTGATCTTATTGTGCATCGGGCTTATCTCTTTCCTGGCATACATCGTGATGGATATCAGGCTCGACCGTTCGGAGTCTGTCGGGAATACCGAATCAGCCGAAGACCCGTTCCGTTTGGCAGATATTGGGGTGATCTTCCGCAGCAATGGTTTTTGGCTCATCGCCATCCTTTGCGTGTTGTTCTATTCCGCTGTTTTCCCGTTCCTGAAATACGCGCCGGATTTAATGGTGAATAAATTCCATATAGAGGATTTTGTGTTGTTCGGCATCCATATCAAATCGGGCGATGTGCCGGCAATGCTGCCTATGGGTACTTTGATACTGACGCCTTTCTTTGGTAATTTGTATGATCGTATCGGTAAAGGCGCCACCATCATGATTGCGGGTTCCCTGATGATCCTGGTGATACATGCGCTATTTTCCATTCCCGGATTAGACCATGCCTGGGTAGCGCTTACCCTGTGCATCTTACTGGGTGTCGCTTTTTCGCTGGTTCCTTCGGCGATGTGGCCTTCGGTACCGAAGATTATTCCTCATAAACAGTTAGGAACGGCATATTCGCTGATCTTCTGGATACAGAACTGGGGATTGATGGGCGTTCCCTATCTCATTGGCTGGACGCTTGACAGGCACTGTATTGTCGGACAAAAGATCGTAGAAGGTAAATCGCAAAATGTTTATGACTATACGCTCCCCATGGTGATCTTCACAGCATTTGGGCTGGCCGCACTGATCGTGGCGCTTTTGTTCAAACGCGAGGACAAAAGGAAGAAATACGGCCTGGAGATGCCGAATATTAAGAAATAAAATGAGACCGGCATACCGAAAAAAGACAATTGTGTACTGTTTTTGATGTAAACCTTGAACACATTCTCCTGTCATCTGGTTGTCCGGCTGATGTTCCTTTGCGGGATCGCCGGTTTGTTTGCCTGGAGTCTGTCGCTGGATCATTACTGGGCAACCAAAATACTGCTGGCCCTGCTTTTTGTCGGAATGATATTCGAGATCGTACGATACGCAGGGAATCCGCAACAGCGAATCTCATCATTCATGGAATCGCTCCCCGTCAGCAGCGACCTGCCCGTGTTAGCCTTACCCGCAAAAGACGAGGCCGAACTGATGTTCCGCAGGTTTACGGAAATCATTCGGCAAATCAAGACCGAGAAACAAATCGAATACGAGCTTTTTATCGCTGCCGCCAATCACCTGGCTGTAGCGCTGCTGGTGTTCGACCGCAACGGACATGTCAAGCTTTGCAACAGGGCGGCCCTGCAATTGTTTCGTGTGCCGAGCCTGCCCACCGTCCACCGGGTTGCATCCCTCAGTCGGGAGTTGGCCGATGTGCTGCTGCACACGCAAGCCGACGAACAGTTATTAGTAAAGACCGACCTGGCAGGCCGTCCCGTAAAACTTTCGGTGCGGACAAGTCGGGTGCAATTCACCGAAGAGACCTGGAATATCGTAACCCTGCAGGATATTCAGCAGGAAATCGCTCAGGAGGAAACCGAAGCATGGCAAAAGATCATCCGCATACTGGCGCATGAGATCATCAACTCCACCAGTCCCATCAATCTGCTCACCGGCAGCCTGGAGAAAATCGCCCGCAAAGATCACTGGAGCGATGCTGATCGCCGGGATATGGAAATCGGCTTGCAGGCCATTGGGAAGCGAAGCCGCGGCATGACGTCGTTCGTGGAAAATTACCGCACCATGACCACCATTCCCCCGCCTGTGTTTGCCTCAACAGACATCAGCGGCTTATTGCAGCGTATCGGTATGCTGTTCGGGGAGGAAGCCGTTTCCAGGCGCATGGAAATATCCGTAACAACGTCCGGAAACATGACCATCCTGACCGATGAACGTCTTTTGGAACAGGCGCTCATTAACCTGGTGCGCAATGCCATTGACGCCGCAGACAAACCACATGCAAGCATCGGGATCAGGGCGTGTAACGACGGGAAAGACATGCTGGTGGAAGTATCGGACAATGGCTGTGGTATCGCCTCCGAAAATCTCGGAAGCGTCTTTACGCCGTTTTTCACCACCAAAAGCACAGGAACAGGCATTGGCCTTTTCATTTCGCGCAAAATAGCCCGGGCGCTCCACGGAACGCTTACCGTACAGTCCATACAAAAGCAGCGAACTGCTTTTAGCCTGCGTCTTCCGCTATGACGGGAATAATTTACGCCATAAAGCCCTTCGGGCGATCATGCAAATGATTATTTTACTTATCTTTGCCCCGTAAAAATTTCAGGAAGGTCAGGTGTGACTGACCGTGGCGAAGCCGTGAAAAAGAAGATGATACGCGATATGGACAAAAGAGACGTGGACGATATTTTCACGACGACGGACACGTTTAATAATTGTTATAAGGTAGAAGCCTTGCTTTTAATATGGTGTAATCTAAAGATTATGCCGGGTAGGGATTTGATAAAAAAAATATAAAATTATAACATTAGAAAGGAAATATGCGGAAGCACTTGTCAAGGGGGAAATATATCTACGCCCCATTCAAGACTTTTGGGGTATATTTAACGCAGACAATTCAAAACAACCGCAAACGGCAATACTTGATGAATTTTGCAAAGGCAAAATCAAACAGTTCATTCTCTTCCTGTCAGCGATTTTGGTTTAGCAAGTGGATTTCCTGCACCTAAGAAAGACCCAAAAATGTTTGAACCTCTGACATTACAAAAAAGAAAGAATTATTAAAATTTGCAAGTTTTGCAAGTTTTAATAATTTGTTGTATCTTTGCAGTATGAAAAATAAGTTAATAGAAAGAAAGGAATACCTTGATAAACTATTGTCATACAAAGACAAAGATATTATCAAGGTGATAACAGGTTTACGGCGGTCGGGAAAATCCACTCTGTTGGAGTTGTTTAGAAATCGTTTGTTGGAAAATAATGTGATGCCCAAGCAAACGCAATTCTATAACTTTGAATTGCCTGAAAATTACCTAAATAAATCGTGGGAAACGCTTTATTTTGAAATAAAATCGAAATTGCAGGCAGACAAACCAAATTACATTTTTCTTGATGAAGTTCAGAATATTACCGATTTTGAAAAAATGGTTGACGGACTTTATGCGAGTGAAAATGTAGATGTCTATATTACAGGCTCAAATGCAAATTTATTGTCAAGCGAGTTAGCTACTTTGTTGAGTGGCAGATATATTGAAATTTCAATTTTGCCGTTTTCGTTTGCCGAATATTTAGAAGTTCGAGATATTGACACAAGCAACAGGTATTTGAATTACGAGGCGTTATTTTACGATTATGTAAATGAAACTTCGTTACCGAAAGGTGTTGAATTGCGAGAAGAAGGTTTTGATAAAATTTACGAATACCTCGAAGCCCTGTATGCTACAATTATTGAGAAAGACATAACGCAACGCCACAAAATTTACGATAAACGGGCATTTGGCAATGTGGCAAAATTTGTGGCAGCAAATATTGGAAGTCAGATTTCACCAAATAGTATTGCAAAAGCATTAAAAGCAGACAATCAAAGCATTCACAACACTACCGTTGAAAAATTTATTGAATATTTGGTTGAGAGTTTTGTGTTTTATTGCGTTAATCGTTTCGATATTAAAGGCAAAAAACAACTTGCAACATTGGAAAAATATTATCTCGTTGATTTAGGGTTGTTGAATGTGTTGGTTGGGCGAGATAGAACAGCAGACAGAGGGCATATTTTGGAAAATGTTGTATATCTTGAACTCTTGCGGAGAGGTTACAAAATTTGGACAGGTACACTTCGCAATGGCGAAATTGATTTTACCGTTAAAAATCGCAATGGGGAAATTGAGTATTACCAAGTTTCGTGGGAAATATCGAATCCAGAAACAGAAGAACAAGAATTTACTCCATTGGAAACCGTAAAAGACAATTATCCTAAATTTTTGCTCTCAACCGAAAATTTTCCGCAAAGTCGAGCAGGAATTATTCACAAAAATGTATTTGAATGGTTATTGGAAAAAGAATAAAGAGATTGAAATGAGCGTCGCTTAACGGGCGGTTTTATGAAATGGCGACAGTAGCACCGCAGAAACCTTTGTGTAATTTTGAAAGTTTCGTTCCCGCCCGAAGTTTAGTGGAAGCCGCCACTTCATAAAGCCACTTCTACATTATACGCCATACCCCCTAAACGCGGTTGAAAAATTATGTTAAGCGGCTTCGCCGCCAGTAAAAAAAAGAATTGACAAATAAAATATAAAATGGTATAAAACAAAAGGAGGAGAAAATGTTTAAAATAAATGATAAAGATTATGAAATTCAACAAGCATATATAGATGCAATGCTTGATGATGAAAATGAAGAATTGATTTTTGGGATTGAAATTGAAGGGAAAAGAGTAGATGATTTTACTTTGCCTAGTATTACTTCAGATACATTGTTGAAAATAAAAAAATATGAAATAAAAGAATGGAGAGGTATTGCCGGAAGAATAGTGGAATGGGGAAAATATTCAAAAAATATATGGAAACCTTACGCAAAGTTTGTAAATTGTTACAAAAATACATTTAGAGGTAATTTTCTTTATAACGCAAAAATAGAATTTACAAATATTAACAATAAAATATTTATAAAAATAAAAGGATTATGTGATAGCAAATTTAACTGTAAAGAAATAAAAACATTATCTTTGGATATAGAAACCGAAATGGATTTTACATGGATACAAATGGGACCGCATGAAACAGAAGAAGCTGCAAGAAATAGATTACATCCTTATTTAGATACAAAATATTTTAATTATGATGTATCAAAATTACAATTAAGTAATAATGTAACTGATATGGGTAAATTTATTTATAAAGATATAAAAAAAATATATGTATAAAATTATAATAATAAATAATGGGGTACGGGGGTACGTCGCATAACAGGACTGTTTACGCTTCGCCGCCAGTGGCATTTGTACTACTGAAGATATTGGCGGTGAAGAAGTTTCCGGTTGCGACGGTTATTGTTCGTTAACTTTTTAAAATTATAACAGTTTTACTGTTAGCGTAATATATGAAGTTGTTGATAAATATAAAGGAACAATAATTTTAAAAAGTAGTGAAAAGAAGGAAACAGGAGACAAATATGATTATCCAAGAGATTTCAAGTTAATTGCAAGAAAATTAAGTAATTAAATATTTTTGCGGCAAAAAAACAGTTTATTTACCGCAAAAATGCGGAAAATATTTTTATACTTTTGCCGCATAATTATTTTGATATGGCTAAATACATTTATCAATACGAAAATTGGACTGATTTCAGTTGGCAAAATGCTGCTGTGAGTGCGATATTGGGCGAAGCCCGTCTTTTGCAAGGTAAAATTTTAGGACAAATTCATTCGCTCGGTTTCTCGTCAAAAGAGGAAAAAAATCTTGAAATACTTACGCTTGATGTGCTTAAATCGTCTGAAATTGAGGGGGAAAAGTTGAATTACGAACAAGTCCGTTCTTCTATCGCTCGGCGCTTGGGCATAAACACCGCAGGACTTGTTTCTTCGCCCCGAAATGTTGAGGGAGTTGTAGAAATGATGCTTGACGCCACGCAAAACATCAAAAATTCGCTTACTGAAGAACGATTATTTGGTTGGCACGCCGCACTTTTCCCGACAGGTTACAGCGGAATGTACAAAATTGAAGTTGCACAATATCGCAGTAAAGAAATGCAAGTCATTTCGGGCGCAATGGGAAAAGAGCGTGTACATTACGAAGCCGTTCCTGCAAAAAATGTAAAAGCGGAAATGGATAAGTTCCTTTTATGGTTAAACGATGACAAAATCGTAATTGATAGTGTTTTGAAATCTACGATTGCTCATTTCCGGTTTATCATTATCCACCCATTTGATGACGGAAACGGACGAATTGCGAGAGCAATTTCAGATATGTTATTGGCTCGTAGCGAAAATAGTTCGGAACGGTTTTATAGTTTGTCAAACCAAATTCAGCAAGAGAA
>JAISCQ010000169.1 GCA_031265445.1 Bacteroidales bacterium | reverse complement strand
TGATCCGGCTGTCCGCCTGCAGAACCGGATGTCCGGGAAAGCCTATGTCATAGCCCAGCAAAAAGATACAGTATATCTGGCGGGCTTTTTTCCCGTCATCGTACGTATTGTTTCGACTGTGGTAATGCACGCCAAGGTAGCGCCGGAAACGCATGATGTCCGTCGGAAGCTTGGCTTTCTGAACTTCTACCGCCACGGTCCTGAACCTGCCGTCCGGAAGTGATATTTTTGCGGAAAAATCAAGACGGCATACCGTTCGACACAGTGTGTCACCGTCCTTTCTTTCTTCATCCTGGACAGGCTGTTTGAGGATGGTGCGCTCCTGAGCGGAAAAATCCAGCTCCTGCACTTCTTCCTCAATGATCGCAGATAAAAAGGATTTCGCTACCTTTTCATCTTCCATCATAAACTTGAATACTACATCGTATATCGGATTTGCTATATACATATTCCTTGTATTTTATCGTTTTTACCGGATACAAAGGTAACATATATTTATTGCATCAACCGAATTTCATTTTGTGCGCTGTCATTCCTGCGCAGGCGAAAATGACTGCGACAGCAGGTTCATTAGACACTGCTGCGGTTTGCTGGCCATTTGCATAAGACCGTTCAACCGCAGCAGACCCGAATTTTTGTTCTTTATTTTTTATTCTTTTTATTCCTTATAGACCCTGACAGGTCTGCCGACCCTGTCAGGTCGAGATACGTAAGCTTACGTAAATGACCTGTCAGGGTCAGAGAGTACTGACAGGGCTGATCGGAACATCATTTGAACAAAAGATATAATGTACATTAAAATAGTGTATATTTGCGGATCATTTTTCAATGATGTAAAATCATAGAGTATTCAATATCTATCCATATAAAAACCAATAGTTGACCATATTATCGTATGACTTATGGACTTGGAAAATAATCGAAATTATTACAGCGGTTTCAAGAAAATCTCCCTGAAATTCGTCACGGCCGAAGATTTTAAACTGATTGAAAAAACGTCTGTCTTTTTAAAATTCAAAAAGGGAGAAACGATTCTCAAGCAGGGACATCAACCCACCCACATCGCATTCCTGCAAAGCGGGATCGTGAAGTTCAGTTTTCATTCGGACAACAGCCGGGACATCATCCTGACGCTCGTATCGGCGCCAAAAATCCTCGGAGGAGCCAATCTGTTCTACAAGGACAACAACCTGTTTTCAGTGGTGGCCGTGGAGGATTGCGAAGTGTACCTGATCGAGTCGGATGTGCTCTACCTGCTCATGAGGAACAATGGAAACTATGGCGTAGCCCTGTTCCAGCTTGCATCGGACATGTTCAAGAAGTCGATCCTGAATTTCATCAGTGTCGCCTCCAAACAAAAGGAAGCAAGAATTGCGGATGTTTTCCTGTACCTGGCGGATGAGATCTATTCGGACACCTCCTTCAGGTTGTCGCTTACCCGGAAGGAAATCGCCGAATATGCCTGCTGCTCGGTCGAAAATGTCATCATGACCCTGTCGAAGTGGCAGCAGGAGGGGATCACTTCAGCATCGGGCAAGAATTTTGAGATCAAAGACATCAATAAGTTGAAACACATCAGCAGAATAGGTTGACATGCTTTCGAAAAAAACCCGATACGCGATGGTGGCGCTTGTTCGCCTGGCAAAAGATTATGGAAAAGGCCCCCTCCCCATCAGTACGATTGCCAGGGAAGAGAAAATACCTCAACGCTTTCTCGAAGGCATCCTGCTCGAACTGAAGGGCCTGTCGATACTCGACAGCGTGCGGGGGAAAGACGGGGGATATTATCTTCTGAAACATCCGTCGGAAGTGTCGCTTGCCCGAATCATCACCATCTTCGAGGGAAGCGTGGGAATGCTTGCCTGTGTTTGCAGTCAGGCATATAAACCCTGCGAGTTCTGCAAGGATGAATCGACCTGCAAGATACGGCAGGTCTTTAAATATGTATATGAAAGCTCGTCCGCAATTCTTAAAACAACTACTTTGTCGGACCTGGTATAAATCAGAAGGCTGTCTCAAAAGCACGCAGATGACACAGATGACACAGATTTTCGCAGATAAATAATAAAATGTGTATTTTAGTATTCCATTCAATCTGTGTTATCTGTGTGCTAAAACACTTTTGAGACAGCCGCCTGTTTTGATTTCGGTTCTGATTTGCTCAAGGAGAGCGAGTCTGTTTTGAATTTTCTATTTCAATTTCGCCAGCAGCTTTTGCGCGGCTTCCGCACACGATGAGTAAGCGCTTTGGGCTTCTTTTTCCAAGGCTTTTATGATTTCCTGTTTGCGGGGATGCCGATCAATCAAATCTTTTATATTTTCAATGCCCAGGAGTATTTCGCCCGCCTCTTTTTTGTTTTTTGGGTTCAGATAGATTTCAATAAACAGGTTCACCTCTTCGCGTGTTCCGGCATGCCGGAAGGCGGAAAATATTTTGCCCTGCCAGTACTCGCTCAGTTTTTGGTAAGCCGCCAGGGTTTCCCGGGGCGATTGCATCAGCATGGCGAACATTAAATTTGAATCAATGTCCCTTATTAATCAGTTCTTAACTCTTGGCGAACCGCCACCCCTTATTTTCTGCAAGCGCCTTGTCGCAAGTGGCAGCGCCGGGGTTATTTTGGATAATTAAATAACCGCATGGGTCGGAACGCAGGGGCAAAGCCGTAAACACCGTATGAAGCGCCGTAGCCGATAATTGATTAATGCCGCAATTCAACAGCTGTAACGCCGTGCATTTGCTGACATCCAGGAAGGTTAATTGATTATCGCAGCAATCCAACCTCTGTAACGCCTCGCATTTGCCGACATTCAACGAGGTTAATTGATTATAGTCGCAACCCAACGTCTGTAACGCCGTGCATTTGCTGACATCCAGGGAGGTTAACTTATTATTGCGGCACCGTAACATCTCTAACGCCGTGCATTTGCTGACATCCAGTGCGGTTAATTCATTACCGTCGCACTCCAACCACTCTAACGCCGGACATTTGCTGATATCCAATGCGGTTAATTGATTACCGTCGCACTTCAACGTCCGTAACGCCGTGCATTTGCCGACATCCAGTGCGGTTAATTGATTATTGTCGCACTCCAACCACTGTAACGCCGTGCATTTACTGACATCCAGGGAGGTTAATGGATTCCATTCGCACTCCAACCACTGTAACGCCAGGCATTTGCTGACATCCAGTGCGGTTAATTGTTGATTACCGCCGCACTTCAACGTCTGTAATGCCGTGCATTTGCTGACATCCAGTGCGGTTAATTGATTACCGTAGCAATCCAACTCTTGTAACGCCGTACATTTGTTGACATCCAGTGCGGTTAATGGATTACTCCCGCAATTCAACTTCTGTAACGCCGTACATTTGCTGACATCCAGTGCGGTTAATTGATTCTCGCAGCAATTCAACTCTTGTAATGCCGTGCATTTGCCGACATCCAGCGCGGTTACAGTAGCCTGTCTACAGGAAAAACACGTAAGCCCTTCTCCCTTGATTTGTACCGTATAAGCGCCGCTGCCGGCATAGGTATGGCTAATCGGGTCAAGGTAGCGAAAACTGTCATCAAGCTGCACAGTTACATTGGTATATGTTTCTGCAGCCGAGCCGTCGCCCCAATCAACAATCAATGGTTGGGCGGTGGCGGCAAATTCTACTTCGTACCCGTCGTCGGCAGCCGCTACCGTTAGCGTGATGCGCTCCGGCCCTGACGGGGCAACAGGCGGGTTGTTGTTGTCCATCTTTTGATCGTTCACAGTAAAAAGGTTTGTTTTCATTCGGCAACTGCCAGCTTCCCGTCGATTATTTCAACGGGAAAATTATTCGTGCTGTTTCTCCGGCGAATTCATAATTCATAATTTCCTCCATACATAGCCGATTATTTCGCTGCTGTCGTGCCTGCCAATGGCAAATGTCAGTTCGTCGGCTTTGGGCAATTTTAAAAAATTATCGGACAAAACGGCTTTTTTCATGGCATGGAAAAAAATCTCCGCCATTTTTGCCATTTCATAATTCGAATTTTCTCCTTCCGTTTCCTCTTCCTCGTTGATGCCTGCCGTTTTATCCCAGAAGCCGGAAATCTCAAATCCGGCCGAACCATAACCAAACACAGTCGCGCCGTAATCAATATCGACAAATCCTCCTATATCCTCCGGCAGTATGGCGTTCTCATAGCCGTATGCAAGCACCCCCATTTCTTTTGTGTCATCGTATTCAAAATGGACAATGCCGACGGCGCTGCCCGGTTCTATTTCTTTCGCCCACCAGTCAAACGCTTCGGTCAGGCTCTTCGCCGCTTCGTCTATGAAGGGCGTCAAATCCAGGGCTTCAATCCGCTCGACAATGGCATAAACCTCCGGATACCTCTCTTTTATGACGGCGACCAGACGCGCCTGTGTCGCCTTGATATTTTCCAAAACCTGATTTTTGTCCATTTTTTGATCCGCCGGTTGATGATTATTTACAGCTTCTTCTCGAATTGTAATTTCTTTCTTTACCCGCCACCCGTTATTTTTCGCAAGCGCCTTGTCGCAAGTGGCGCTGCCGGGGTTATCATGAATATGTATATCACAAGCATAAATATGAAATCTTTTAGGACTGAAAGCGAGCGCCGTAAACACCGTATCAAGCGCCTGAGCCGTTAATTGGTTATCGTTGCAATACACCTCCTGTAACGCCGTGCATCCGCTGACATCCAGTGCGGTTAATTGATTACTGTTGCAATGCAAATTGCATAACGTCGGGCATGTGCTGACATCCAGGGAGGTTAATCGGTTATCGGCGCAATACAAGCCCCATAACGCCGGACATCCGCTGACATCCAGCGCGGTTAATGGATTATGGTCGCAATACAAATTGCATAACTTCGTGCATGTGCTGACATCCAGCGCGGTTAATTGATTATCGTTGCAATCCAACATCCCTAACTCCGGACATTTGCTGACATCCAGCGCGGTTAATGGATTACCGCCGCAACGCAAATCCTGTAACTTCGTGCATCCGCTGACATCCAGCGCGGTTAATTGATTCTGGTCGCATCCCAACGTCTGTAATGCCGCGCATTTGCTGACATCCAGTGCGGCTAATTGATTATATCTGCATTTCAAAGACTTTAACGCCGTGCATTTACTGACATCCAGTGCGGCTAATGGATTATTTTCGCACTTCAACGTCTGTAACGCTGTGCATTTGCCGACATCCAGGGAGGTTAACCGGTTATGGTCGCAAGTCAACGTCTGTAACGCCGTGCATTTGCCGACATCCAGTGTGGTTAATTGATTATAGCTGCAATCCAACTCCTTTAACGTCGGGCATTTGCTGACATCCAGTGTGGTTACGGAAGAAAAACAACCCCGAAAATACGTAAGCCCTTCTCCCTTTATTTGTACGGTATAAGCGCCGCTGCCGGCATATCTGTGGCGAATCGGGTAAAAGCATTGATTCCCGTCATCACGCTGCTCAGTTACATTGGTATACGTTTCTGCAGCCGAGCCGTCGCCCCAGTCTACCATCAATTGCTGGCCGGCTTTGACAGATAATTCTACGCCGCCGGACGCTACTGTTAGCGTGATACTCCCCGGTCCGTCAAGGGCAACAGGAGGGTTGCTGTTATCGGCCATCTTTTGACCGTTACCCGAAAGATCTGTTTTCATATCGCTCCTTCTCCATTATTATTTCACTTCAATCCTTCTTGATCATATTTCTCATGATATTTCCGAAATTTTACAGCCGCAAAGGTAAATAACGATGTCGGCAGCCAGCTGGCTTTGATGGAGTGCAAGCCGCGCCACAATACCGTGGATACTCCCTCAACATTTTACTCCTGTGTTTCCGTTTCCCCGTCAATCTCCGGAGTTTCCCCGTCTTTTCCGCCGGTCTTTTTCCCGGCTATAACGCCTGCATGTCTATGATAGACAACTGTTGCCTGCCGGATTTGTCCGTTGATAACGTCGATAATGCTTTCCACAGCATTTTTCTCATCTTCGCTTACCGGTATCAGCAGGAGACCTGTAGCGACTTTGCACAGATTGTCGAACGCATTGTTTGCTGCCGTGCGATACTTTGCCGTGTTGCCTTTTAGCTGTTTGTCGTGTACGGTTTGTGCACGGGCATTGTACAGGGTTTCAAACTCTTCGTTTTCCTGTTTCAGTCTGGCGACCAAACCGGCAATACCGAAACGGTCGAGCAAATCGGGCGCTTGCAGCAATTCGTTTACCATACTGCGCAAATGAGCTGTTTCCGATTCGTATTCCTTTTTGGCGGCGTCTTTGTATTTTTCAACAATATAAACAAGACGGCGAGCCTCTTCCCTTTCCGTGTCGGTCATGGCAAAATCGCAGTGATACTGCGTTTTGGCAATGACGGCGCGAACAGTGAAGTCGCGGGCGGCATCCTTTTTAACAATCTCTTCCGTTTCAAAGGCTTTTGAATTTTTCTTGAAAAAGCCGTCGAGATTCGAAAGTTCTGTACCAAAGGTCTCAAATACGGGCTGAATGTTCGGCGATCTCATCGTATAAGCTTGAACATCCTTATGGATCGCATGCAGTATCTGCAAATTCTGCGAAACAGTTAAACGCTGAAATACTCCTTTGTAAATTAAAATTTCCTTACTCATAATAACCTGTTTTAAATTTTATTTTTATATCATCAATTTCTTCAAATTTCATTCCGCTTCGGCGCTGTCGAAACGTTCCCGACGGTCGTCCGCAGTCCGTCGAATTTGTCGAAATTTTCCCGACGGTCGTCCGCAGTCCGTCGAATTTGTCGAAATCTTCCCGACGGTCGTCCGCAGTCTGTCGAATTTGTCGAAACGTTCCCGACGGTCGTCCGCAAGCCGTTGACATTGTCGAAATGCTCCCGGCGTATCAAAACATACAATAAAACGTGGAATTGTTTAAACAAAAACCGCGCCAAACTGATTAAAACTGCCAAATTGTCAGCGCTTGACCCCCAATTTAGCGATATTCGACCCTGTCAGCAGCTTCGCAGCCTGACAGGTCAGTGACCGTAACGTGCGGTACGCGACCTGACAGGGTCGGCAGACCTGTCAGGGTCAATAAGAAAATACAGGTCTGTCGACCACCTTACCGTTCCGGCGAATGTCTTCACGATTGCTTTTTCTATGAATAATCATTGAAAATTACATGCTTCATAATGAAAACATGCATGTAAATGTACATCATTCCGGCGTAGATTGTATCTACATTTGTACATTCAAAAAAATCAAAGAGATAGATATCAATCACCATGGAAAAAGTATTTTTAAAAACGGTATTGTTCTGTTTTCTGGCATGTTTTCCGGGACTTGGGTCTGCACAGGAAATACGCATTGACGATACCGATTTCGTACAGCCGATGATCGAAAAATGGGTCACCGAATATAAAAGGGAAAACCCGAACTCAAAGCTGTGCGTCAAAACGGGTTCGGAAAAGGACGAAACCGCCCCGGCCATATCGGTCGTAGTCAACGCCGTCCCGGGCAGTCGGACAAATGAAGACAGGCTGGTTTATGCAGGCCGCTACGCCCTGATCCCGGTCAGCAACAAAAGGAACCCCCTGCTCGAACGGATCAGGAAAGGCCTGAAGAGAAATGAGCTGCGTAACCTTGTTTTCGAGAAAGACCCGGCAGAAATGGAGGAAGATGAAGACGACAGGCCGAAGTATGCAGTAACCGTTTATTCGCGCGGCGGCAGGAACTCTCCCACGACACTCGCGCTGGCCGGCTTTTTCGGCGCTTCCCCGGAGCGCATCAGGGGAAAGAAGATCATCGGAGACGATATTTTCCTGCTCCATGCGCTTCAGAAGGATCCGAGCGGCATCGCCTTCAACACGCTGAACTATGTGTACGATCTGAAAACGCGCAGATTGAAGGATCATTTGGCCATCCTGCCGCTGAACCTGAAATCGGGGCAAAAGGAAGCCCTGCTGTCACAAAACGTAGACCACGTGATTTCGATACTGGAAGCATCCGACATCGAAACGATCCCGGTCGAAAAGTTCGGACTGCTCATTCCGGCGGAATATGCCGACAATGAGGATGTACTGCGGTTTGTCGGCTGGGTGACGGCAAACGGACAGCGCTTCAACCATGAACTGGGATTTCTCATGCTGGACGCGCAGGCGCTTGCCTTGCAGCGGGAGAAGCCGAACAGCGCGCCTCTGACATACGCTTCCGCGAAGTAACCATTACACATCAATACATATGACCAGGTTATTATATTTTTCATTCAAGCGATACGCCTGTTTTTTGGCGTTATTCGCAGTTGCGGGTTATCCGCTGTCGCTGTCGGCGCAGACGCTGAAAGGCGTGACTGTCGACAGCCGGACCAGCGAAACGCTCATCGGCGCCACGGTTACCGTCGTGGAGGCAGACAAAACGCAGGGAACCGTTACCGATGCGAACGGGCGGTTTACCCTTGCGGTATCCTCGTTCCCGGCCACTCTTACGGTCAGCTACGTGGGCTACAGGACGCAGGAGGCGGATATTTACGAAAACCCGAAAGAAGAGATCGTTTTCTCGCTGGTGGAAGACATGACCCTGCTGAACCCGGTGGTGGTGATCGGATACCAGCAAACCAGAAAAGGTTCACTGACCAGCGCCGTTTCAACCGTAAAACTTGCCGACATCGAAAACATCCAGGGAACAAGCATTACGGACAAGATGCAGGGGGCGGTCGCGGGACTGCTGGTTTCGAACAATTCGGGCGTTCCGGGAACATCGTCGTTAGTCAGGCTGCGCGGGGCTACCTCCATCACTGCCGGTAACAGCCCGATCTACATCATTGACGGCGCCTTTGTAAGCACCGCCATCCTCCAGCAGCAGGATCTCGGCGGACAGAGGATCGACCCGCTTGCCGACATTAACCCCGACGACATCGAATCCATCTCCGTGCTGAAGGACGCAAGCGCGACAGCCGCCTACGGCGCACGCGGCGCCAACGGCGTCATCCTCGTCACAACCAGGCGGGGAACGCGGAACTCCAGGACCTCCGTCAACTTCAACGCCGAGTTTGGCGCATCCCGCGCCGAGAATCTCTGGGATCTGACCACCGGGCCGCAACATGCCGAAATCGTGAACGAACTGTACCGGAACGACGACAGATGGGCGGAGCGGCCTTTCCGTCCTGTCGGTGAAAATCCTGCGGGCGGAACCGCTTACGGCCTTCCCGAAGACCAGCCGACCTTCAGCCGTATCCCCGACGTTTTCAGGACGGGATTCAGCCAAAAGTATTCCCTCTCGCTAACCGGCGGAACAGACAAAACCAACTTCTATCTGGGCGGAGAAATCAACAGGCAGGAGTCAACGCTGAAGATGCAGGATTTCAGCCGCAACAGTTTTCGCCTGAACCTCGACCATTCCATCTCCGACAGGCTGAAAATCGGAACCAGTAATATGCTTTCGTATACCGATCGCCAGCTGGTGCGCGTGGGCGACGGCCCTGCCGGACTGTTCCAGGCGGCTTTGCATACGCCTGCCTTTTATCCGGTATATAATGATGACGGAACCTATAACAAGCCGGCGGCCTTCGACAACCACCAGGCAATCATCGACCACAACGACGGACATTCCAAAGGGCTGCGCATCATCAACAACGTTTACGCCCGGTGGGAGATTGTCAAAGGACTGTCGTTCAAAACCTCGTGGAACAACGATCGCAACATCTACTACGAGAACTTCTATTACGACACTTACCTGAAAGACGGCTCAACCAACAACGGGCTGGCCTACGACCGCAATGCGTGGTCGAATGTTTTCGGAACGGAACAGCTGTTCAATTACCTGCAAACGTTCGGGGATGCGCATACCGTTTCGGCTTTCCTGGGTAATTCGTGGCAGCGGACGGTGCACGAATCGAAATCGATCACCGGCACCAACTTTCCGAGCAATGAGTTCAGGCGCATATCATCGGCCTCGTCCCAGACGGCTACCACCACCGGAACCTCGTCCGCCCTGCTGTCTTATTTCGGAGGGGTCAACTATTCGTACAAAGACCGTTACAGCGTGGACTTCACCATGCGCGCCGACGGTTCCTCGCGCGTATCGTCCGGCAACCGCTGGGGATATTTCCCGGCCATGGGCGTGTCGTGGAATACGATCAACGAAAAATTCATTCCCCGGAACAGAACCCTGAGCGATTTGCGGATCAAAGGCAGTTGGGGCCTGGTAGGAAACGAGGCGATCGACGATTTTGCCGCGCTCGGCCTGTGGAGCGGCGGCGCCGATTATGACGGACAGGCCGGCGTGGCGCCCTACCAGCTGCCCAACCTCAACCTGAAATGGGAAACTACCCGGCAGTGGAATGTCGGTCTGTTGCTGGGACTCCTCGCAAATCGCGTCACGGTGGAACTGGACTATTACGACAAATATACCCGCGACCTGCTGCTGGACGAACCGCTTCCGGGAAAGACCGGACTGGGTTCCATCATCCGCAATTCGGGCGAAGTCAGCAACAGGGGATTTGAACTGACCGTCAATTCGGATAATATCACGAAAAAGCGCTTTTCATGGAAAACCCTTTTCACGCTTTCGCATAACAAAAATGTCATCAAAAAATTGCCGAGGGAAGACCAGGGGCAGTACACGATGTTCAAACTGATCGAAGGAAGCCCGCTGTATTCTTTCTGGGTATGGAATTACCGGGGCGTCGACCCCGCAACCGGCGACGCTGTGTATGAAGATTCATACGGCGACGACGGAATGGTTACCATAGACGATAAAAAGATTGTGGGAAATGCATGGCCCAAGTTTGAAGGAATATTCAAGAATATCTTTACTCTCGGAAAGTTCTCGCTTGATGTCAACTTCTATTTCAAGCAGGGCAACAAACTGTTCAACTACACCCGGATGTTCCTTGAGTCGGGCGGACGGAACGGCGTAGGCCGTTCGATACAGGCCAGCGCGCTGAACTACTGGAAAAGCGGGAACAGGGATACGTACAGGGTCAACGGCGACGGCCTGATTACGGAAGTATTGCCCCGTCCGAAATCCACGACGAACGCCGACGGGCTGACCAATTACGAAACCCAGTCCAGCCGTTTTGTGGAAGACGGCTCGTTTATCCGCCTGCGCAATATAACGCTTGCATACCTGCTTCCCAAAAAATGGACGTCGAAACTGGGCGTTCAGCGTATCAGCCTGTATGTTACCGGCTCCAACCTGCTGCTGTTTACCGGATATTCGGGGCCTGATCCCGAAGTAAGCCTCGACAGGGACAGCCGTTCGCTGGTGCAGGGACTGGACTTCGGCACGCCTCCGCAACCGCGGTCGATTGTCGGCGGAATCAATATCACCATTTAAAGAACCATCACAACCATGTACACCAATTTAATCAAGTCGGTCGTCCGTCCGTCTGTTGCTGGCGGCCTGACGCTCATAGCCACATTCCTGTTTTTGCCGTCCTGCGAAAGCCTGCTGGAAACAACGCCGGAAGAGTACATATCCGACGAGGACGTCATCATCGACCGGCCCTCTGCCGAAAAAGCGCTGAACGGCGCCTACGACGCGGCGGCATCCGCCGAAGCGTATGGAATCGTGACCTGGAACATTGCCGCCGATAACGTGGTCTCTTTCCAGGGCAGGGGGACGCTGGTAGCGCACCTGCAACCGTCGGTCGGTTCGGCAGACCGTACCAACGGGTTTGCCTACAACAGTTACTACACGGCCATCAACCGGAGCAATTCCGTCCTGTCTGCCGTGAACGGACTTGACGAAAAGTTGTTTACCGCCGGCGTCAGGCAGAAAATACTGGCGCAGGCCCTTGTCCTGAGAGCGCAGGCGTATATGGAACTGACCAAAACGTTTGGCGCCGTGCCCGTTGTCACGCAACCCTCAACGGCGACCAACCAGGACGGTATCAGGCAAAGCCCGCGGGAACAGGTCTTTGGGCAGGCGCTCGAAGATCTGGACGAGGCCGAACGGCTGTTCGACGCGGCGGGACAGACTGTGATCGACAGGGGACGGGCCTCCGTCTGGGCGGTGTATGCGCTGAAAGCCCGCCTGTATCTGTACACCGACCGGTGGGAAGAAGCGGAAGAATATGCCGGCAAGCTGATCGGCAATACCGACTTTGAATTGACCGACACTCCGGAAGGCTTCTTCCTGACGGCCAGGTCGGAGGAGTCCATCTTTGAATATGTGTTCGGCAATGCGGACAAGCTGCCGTTTTACACCTTCTATCTGCCTTCGACGGCAGGCGGCCTCCAGGATTATATTGCCGCTCCCGAACTGGCGGCCAAACTGATCGACCCGGCTGTCGGCGGCAATCGCAGCCAGCTGATTTTTCGCCGTACCAGCGCCGATACCGACCAGGACTGGTTTGTGAACGAATATTCGAAACGGGACGGTTCAAGTTCCATCTTCGTGGCGCGTCTGGCCGAGCAGTACCTGATACGCGCCGAAGCCCGCCTGAAAAAGGCGTCGCCCGACAGGGCAGGCGCCATCGCCGACATTGACGCCATCAAGTCCAGGGCGGGAGTCAGCCTGCTTACCCCGGAAACGCCCGGGACAAACAGCGACCTGCTCCTGGAAATCGAGAACGAACGCCGTTACGAACTGGCGTTTGAAGGGCACCGCTATTTCGACATCATCCGTACAGGCAGGGCGCCGCAGGTGTTCGGGCCGCATGAGCCGCGATACCTCGACCGGCGGTACTGGGTGCATCCGTTCCCGTACAGCACGGTGCTGGCATATGACCCCGATCTGATACAAAACGAAGGCTATGAGTGAATATAAGTGCGGCAGGTGTGGCAGGGTCATTTATTTCGAGGGACTTTGTTATGAGTGTGGGTTTTCCATTCGGATATTAGAACAGTGTCGCCAGTTCTACCGGACATATCCAATTACGAACGCGCTGCGTTCGCAATTAAACCGGTACCAGTACCGCCTTTTGATTCAAATTGAAAATATTATAAAAGACCCTATGGTATTGGAGTTTCTGGGTTTGAAGCGGGATGCAAGATATTATGAAAAAGATTTGGAAAGTGCATTGATAAGTAATTTGCAGTTCTTTCTATTGGGGCTGGGCAATGGATTTTCATTTGTTGCACGGCAAAAACCTAATTTCTACCTAATTTCAAAAACAAAACAACCTCAGTAGCAAGCGCAGTAATCACATATACAATAACCTCATTACCTTATTAAAATGAAAATAGAATACAATAATTTATACACGCATTTCGTTTTTACCACGTTAAATCGCATGCCTGTTATTTTGGAAAAATTTCGTGAAAGAATTGAAAAATATATCACAGGAATCGTCAATAACAATGCCTGCAAAATGTATGCGATATATGCCAATCCCGAACACGTTCATTTTCTTGTGTCGCGTTCGCCGCAGATGGATGAAGAAAGTCTGGCGACAATCATTGCCAGCAGTTCTGAAAAGTTTATCAACGACAATCATTTGTGTGTCGGGATATTTCAATGGCAGCAGTCATGTTCGGCGTTTTCAGTATCCAAGCGTAATATTCATGATTTATGCGAATACATTGCAAACCAAAAAGAGCATCACAAAAAATACAGGTATGATAAGGAATACGAAAAATATGTCAAATTTTATCAACAAACCATTCACAAAAAGAACAAAAAAACAGATGAGCAATGAGGTAATGAGGTATGTGTGTAAGGTATTATGCTCCGTGCTACTGAGGTTGTTTTGTTATTTAAATCAGGTGGAAATGAGGTTTGTCTGTCCCGGAAGAACGGGTAAAGGAACAGGTAAAAGTAATTGTAAAATACTTACTTAAAAAATGACAGAACGGATAAAAGAATTAAACATCATGAACAGATTGACATCAGAAGAAATCAAGTCCATTGCCGGGGCGCACCGAAAACCGGTGGTTATTATTTGAAATAAATCTGCTTGCCTTTGCAAATCATAAATGTAAAATTAAGAACAGGATACGGTAAAAATATGAGCAAAAAAGAAACAATCAACGTACAGGGAACAGAGATAACTGTTATCGTGTCAAGGAGCGAAGATTATATTTCCCTGACCGATATGGCTAACGCCAAAGAAGGACAGGCAAGAGCTGCCGATATCATCAAAAACTGGATACGGACACGCACAACGCTTGAATTTTTAGGCACATGGGAACAGATGTACAATCCGGATTTTAAAGTGGTCGAATTTGACCACTTTAAAATGCAGGCAGGATTGCCAAGTTTTGTTTTGAGTCCGGGACAGTGGATAGAAAAAACGAATGCTGTTGGAATATCCGTCAAACAGGGGAAATATGGCGGAACATACGCTCGTCGGCGTGGCTGCTCATTTCCTGACCGCTTAACAGAAAATAAACAAACCGGTATGAATAAGAATTCGGATGTTTTTGTAAAATCCCCAAACAGTTTGAGGACGGTTCATTCTCAATCAGGCAGGAGTGCAAACCTCTGTCAGTATGCGCCGAAACCGTTTCGCAGGAGTGTAAACCCCTTTCGGCGCTTGCCGAAACCATCTTGCAGGGGTGTAAACCTCTTTCGGCGCTTGCCGAAACCGTTTCGCAGAGGTGCAAGCCCCTTTCGGCAGACTCCGAAGCAATGGATACGCGAATAAACATTTCAAACAATATAATTTTATAAAATCAATAAAAATATTTCAGGTATGAAGATTTTAAGATTAGATTTTTACAGACTCCGTAACGAGGAATGGTTTCAACTGTTCACCGAGTTTCGCGACCTGGTATTGAAGTACAACCCGGGCGCCCTCAACAAACGCTATGCCGGCGTGCTGGCACAGCGGACAGGCAAGCATCCCCCCCGTTCCGCCGAATGTTTTGCAAGACCGGATACGAACGAATGACAAAAAAGACCATCACTATCCCGCAGATGATAACCGTTAAACGGACAAATTCGGAAGACGGCGATTTTCGGCGACTTGTCGAAATGCTGGATGTTTATCTGGATGATCCGGACAGGACCGCCCATTCCGCATGTAAAACATTCAACAGAATTGATACAGTCAGGTATGTGGTCGTGGCTTATTCGGCAGCGGAAGCGTCTGTTTTGAAAAGAATATGATCAATAGTATCAATACAAAAAATATCAACCAATATCCACAATAGATTCATCAATTAAAAAAAATAAATCATGAACATACAAATATCCGGATTTAACCCGCGACTGTTCCTTTTAACCGTTCTCACGGCCCTTGCCGGGACTGCTTTTGCACAAAAGCCGATAGCGATTGTCGATTCCGCGTGTACCACCTTCCATGGCCCCGAAAAAGGCTCGCTGGTCATCATCGGCGGCGGAACCGTAACTCCCGAAATATGGGACAGGATGGTCGGCTTGGCTGGCGGTGCGGCAAACGCCCGCTTTGTAGTGGTCACCAACGCATCGGGCGACGAAACGGACGATTACCATTCCGCTGCGATCGATACGCTTGCGCGAAGGCTGGGCGCCAAAAAGGTGACCCGCCTGCACCTGAAAAACATCCGCGAAGCCAACGACGAAAAGAAACTCGCGGCGCTCAAGGAGGCTACCGGCATATATTTCACCGGGGGCCGACAGTGGCGCATCGCCGATGTTTACCTCAACACGCTGGCCCATCAGGAATTTCTCAACCTGCTGGAGCGGGGCGGCGTCATTGCCGGATCGTCGGCGGGAGCGAGCATACAGGGGTCGTTCCTGTGGCGCGGCGACACGAAAGGGGCAAACATCCCTGTCGGCAACCACACGCAGGGGCTTGGCTTCCTCCGTAATTCCGTCATCGACCAGCACCTGCTGGTTCGCAACCGGCAGTTCGACCTTACGGATTTCCTGAAAGCGGCGCCCCGGTACATCGGCCTCGGCCTCGACGAATCGACTGCCGTTGTGGTAACCGGTGACGAGCTTGAAGTGATCGGCAACTCGTACGTTGCCATTTACAATACCGAAGATCGGCCTTTCTTTTTTCTGCGCAGGGGACAAAAATACGACCTGAAGGAACGGAAACCGATCCGTGATTCCCAGGCAAATTCCGGCAGGGACGGGATGGAAAATTCCGGTCAAGTCCTTTAAACCAGATGAAGCAAACCGGAATCTGTCAGCCGATTTCACAGGTACGACCAACGAACTTCACAGGTACGACCAACGAACTTCACAGGTACGACCAACGAACCTCGCAGGTACGACCAACGAACCTCGCAGGTACGACCAACGAATTTCAAAGGTGCCACCAACGAATTTCAAATCATCAATCAAACCATCAAATACATTAAACCATGAGACATTTATTATTGTTTGTAGCGGCTTTTATGTCGGTTTCCGCTTTAGCGGTCGACCTGACCTGTTACCTGCCGCAGAGCGCGAGTTACAGCAAGAGTATCCCCACCCCCGAATCCGTACTCGGCTTTCAGGTTGGGGAATGGCATGCGAGCCACGAGCAGGCGCTGAATTATATCAGGGCTGTAGCCGCCGCGTCCGACCGGGTCAAGCTGGTGCATTACGGATACAGCCATGAGAAGAGACCGCTCTGTTTCCTGATATTCACCTCGCCGGAAAACCTCAAGAATCTGGAACAGATCAAGGAGGAACACCTGAAACTGTCCGATCCTTCGGTGTCGGGCAGCGTAGATACCGGCAAGCTTCCGGTGTTTACATGGCTCGGGCACAGCATCCACGGCAACGAAGCGTCGGGTATCAACGCCGCGCTACTGCTTGTCTACCATCTGGCGGCGGCCAATGACGCGGAAACGCTCAGGCAGCTCGACGAGTCGGTTATTTTTGTCGATCCGGCCATCAATCCGGATGGCATCAACCGCTTTGCGGAATGGGTTAACCTGAATAAGAGCATTGTGCCCAACGACGACACGCAGGAGCGCGAACACTCCGAGCCATGGCCCGGAGGTCGTGGCAATCATTACTGGTTCGACCTGAACCGCGACTGGCTCAATCTCCAGCAGCCGGAGTCGCAAGCGCGCATCGCCGCGCTTCTCGAATGGCGTCCCAACGTATATACGGACGCCCACGAGCAGGGTACCAACGCCAATTACCATTTCTCGCCGGGCGAGCCGACGCGCGTCCATCCCCTGATCCCCGACAGGGCGCAGGATTTTATCAGGCGGATGGCGAGCGATTTCTATGCGCCCGCCTTCGACGCCCGTAAAATGCTGTATTTCTCAGGGGAGGTCTTTGACGACTATTATCCGGGGCGCGGACGGGAATACCTCGACTTCCACGGCGGCATCGCCATCCTCTGGGAACAGCCCAGCTCGCGCGGTTATGTGCAGTCGTCGGTCAACGGGAAAGTCACCTTCGAGCTGGGTATTCTCAACCAGTTGACCGCCGGGCTGGCTACCATCCGCGGCGGTCACGCCATGCGGCAGGAACTGCTCGATTACCAGAAATGGTATTTCAAGCAGGCGCTCGACGATGCCGCCAAAGACCCCGTGAAAGCCTACGTTTTCGGAACGCCGTCGGACAAAGCGTCGGCGTACCGGCTTGCCGAACTGGTGACAAGGAACGGTATCGACGTGTACGGTCTTGCCAAGCCCGTTGAAGCGAACGGGAAGAAGTTCGACCCGGCTACCGCCTGGATTGTTCCGCTCAACCGGAAGCAGCACAAGCTGATTCACGCCATTTTCGAGATACGGGAAACGTACAGGGACAGCGTTTCGTACGACATCACCGGGTGGACGCTCCCGTTTGCCTTCAACCTGGATAATGCCAAACTGACGGTAGCCGGAGAATCGCTGCTGGGCGAAAAGTTTGAACTTGACCGCTATCCCGTGGGACAGTTCACGGGCAACAGGGAGGCTTACGCCTATGCCTTCGAATGGGGCGGCTATTATGCCCCGCGTGCGCTCTACCGCCTGCTGGACGCAGGTATCCTTGCGAAAGTGTCCGCGGGAAAATTCACCGGCGACGGCCATGAGTTCGACCGCGGTACGATTGTGATTCCGCTTGGCGAAACCTACCAGTCCCTGCCGAAAGAGGAGATAGACCGCATCGTCGACCGGATTCTCGAAGAGGACGCCCTCGACGTTTTTGCGCTGGGCAGCGGCTACACGGCGGGACATCATCTGGGCAGCGCGAACTTCATCACCGTTAAGAAGCCCCGCATCGCCATACTCGGCACAGGATCGGCAGGCGAGGTATGGCATCTGTTCGACAGGCGCTACAACATCCCGGTATCGGTGATCGCCCCGGAATCCATCGGACGCATCAGCCTTGAGAAATACAGCGTGATCATCGTGCCGGGCGGAACGCTTCCCGCCGGAGCGCAGAACGCGCTGAGCGAATGGGTCAACGCCGGCAACACGCTGATAGGATACGAAAGCGCCCTGAACGCCTTTGCGCAGGCGCGCCTGCTGGATGCGGCCTTTGTATCCGAAAACCGGGAATACGGCGGCGCTTATGAAAACGTCAACGTCGTCCTGCGTGCGCAGGGCATCGCCGGCGTTATCTTCCAAACGAAAATAGACGTTACCCACCCTCTGGCGTGGGGATACAAAAGCGATCTGCTGCCGGTATTCAAGAACAGCAGCATCATCCTGAAAAAGACGGATAACCGCTTGAGTACGCCCGTATGCTATACGGAAAAACCCCTGCTTGCGGGAAACGTGCTGCCACGAACCGTCAACAGGCTTGCGGGGACGCCGGTTGCCCTGCTGGGAAATGCGGGCGCGGGGCGCGTTATAGGGCTGGCCGTTAACCCGAACTTCAGAGCCATCTGGTACGGTACCGACCGCCTGACGGCAAACGCCGTCTTCTTCGGAAACTGCATCAATCCCGCAACAATGGCTGCCCGTCCTTCCGGAAGCGCGTCCGGGGAGGCTGCCGTTCCTTCGACGGGCGAACGGCAACGCGGAAGAAATTGAGAACCTGTTTTCAAAATAGAAGATGAAGCTTCACTGGCAGATATTCCTGGCGCTGGTTCTCGGCACGATTACCGGCGTTGCCTTTCCGGGGGTGAATCCGTACACGTCATGGATCGGCGAGCTGTTCATGAACGCCTTGAGCATGCTGATTGTTCCCCTTGTCTTCTTTTCCATCATATCGGGCATCATCGGCATTGCCGGTTCGGGCGGCGGCGTGACGCGACTGGGCGCGCGAATCGGGGGTTTTTACATACTCACCATGATGGCGGCCATCCTTACGGGACTGATCCTGGTGAACCTGATCAGGCCGGGAAGCCATATCCATGTGGAAAATGCGGCTATTCCCGCCGGGATCGGGCAAACGTCCGTAAAGGATATTGTCGTCGGCTTTGTGCCGAAAAACATACTGGAAGCGCTGTCGTCCAACCAGACGATCCCGGTTATCGTGATTGCTTTTCTGGTCGGGTTGAACCTTCACAAAATATCCCCGGAAAAGAAAAACCTGCTCACAGGCTTTTTTCAGGGCGGACTGGAACTGATCCTGCATATTACGCGGGCGATCATCAAATGCTCGCCCGTCGGTATTTTCGCCATCGTGGTGAAGCAGTTCGCCTCTACGCCCGACTATTGGGGCCTGTTGCAGACCATGCTGCTCTACATGCTGACGGTGCTGGCCGGTCTGGTGATCCACGTTTTCGTATGGCTGCACCTGATGATCCGCTTTTACAAGGTGAATCCTATCAAGCATTTCAGAAACATGTCCGTGCCTTTGCTTACGGCATTTTCCACGGCATCGTCGGGCGCGACCCTGCCGCTGACCCTGCACGCCGTGGAGCACAGGGACGGCGTGTCGTCCCGGATCACCAACTTCACGATACCCCTGGGCGCCACCGTCAACATGGACGGTACGGGACTGCTGGAGTGCGTGGCGGTGATCTTTATCGCGCAGGCGTACGGCATTGAGCTTGGCATCGTCCAGCAGGCCGTCATTGTTGCCGTATCGCTGCTTTGCGCCATTGGCTCTGCGGGTATTCCCATGGCGGCGCTGGTGATGATGGCGCTGATACTGACTGCCGTGGGTCTGCCGCTGGAAGGTATCGGCCTGGTGATCGGCGTAGACCGCATCTTAGACATGGCGCGCACCGCCGTCAATGTTTATGGCGACACCTGCGTGGCTGTGATGGTGGCAAAGGCGGAAGGCGAAACGCTCAGCGTCGACAGGAAATGAGAAAGCTTTTACCATGACCCTGACAGGGCAACGGGAAAGATATTTGACCCTGACAGGTCGGTCGACCCTGTCAGTGGCGGTAGGCATCAGGGCGATGTTGTTCCCTTTGTTCCTTTTGACCCTGACAGGTCTGCCGACCCTGTCAGGTCGGGCGCTACTCCCTGTACTTGTACCATTCGTGGATAAACCAACCTCATTTCCACCTTATTTTTTCTAACAGAACAACCTCAGTAGAGCAAATTGTTGCATAAAAGTTTTCCGACCTCATTACCTTATTAAACTTTACATGAATCCTGTAAAAGCGAAATGCGTGTATCAATTAGGTATTTTTGAGATACAATCGTAATTTGGAAGGTAAAAATGTTCCACGTGGAACAACGTAATGATATAGGTAGAGACGTGGCACGCCACGTCTCTACAAAAATTAACTGCGGTTGGCTTAGTGAAATCCAGGTTATTATGATGAATCACCATTTTTGGACCACCCGACCCTCCTCGGAATCGGCGTTTTCTTTGTATACGATCCATACTCTGTTATCTTCGGACTGGATGATTTGCAGCGTTTGCAGGTTAGCTCCGCCCGAACTGTTCCGTATGGAAGCATTTGTTTTTGCTCCCGCTGCGGCGTCTCCTTCCCACTCTATAAAGTAGAAGGCTGTACCGTCCCGGGAAGCGTACCCAAACTTATTCCTTGTGGAGGAGAAAAGT
>JAISCQ010000287.1 GCA_031265445.1 Bacteroidales bacterium | reverse complement strand
GAGTTAAAATTTATGCCTCTAAGATACAACTTTTGGGGGATATAGAAAAGTCCGGGCTTGGGAAAGTTCGGACTTTTTTTTGTTAAAAAAATGAGGGTGTACCTTTTGACACACCCTCTACGGCGCCCGACCTGACAGGGTCGTCAGACCTGTCAGGGTCAACGGGGATCGACAGGAACGCGTCTCTACAACTCTTCAAAACCGTTATATCCTGTTTATTCGTCATTATTAGGTTTGAATTATTTGTTCCAGGTATATACTTTCATGTCTCCGGGAAGGAGCGTTTCGGTTTTCAGGCCGGTGACGGTGCGCAACGTTTTCCGTTTGGTAATTTCGCGCACGGAATCGGCCGTTTCGATTTGCATTTCCTGGGTTTCGTTGGCGTCGCGGCTCACGATAACTAAAAACATCCGGTTGCCTTTTTCCAGCAGGGAAACTACCGTTCCGGCATTGCCTGTTTGCAGCGTTTTGATTTGCGGCGGAAGCTGGCTTGGTTCTAACATCGTGGTCCAGCCCGGCGCAAAATTTTCATTACCCGAATGTTTTACCCAAACCACGGAAGCCCCAAGGAACACGGCGGCATAATTTTGCATTTCTTCATTCATTTCCTTTACGACGTTGTACACCGTTGTTTTAGCGCCTCCCGGATCTACCATTGCATAAAATCCGCCTCCTTGCGACCAATAGGTAAAGTACTGGATTCCCTGCGCGCCATAGGCCAGCGAAGTATAAATTTCCATTCTAAGATCGCTGGTAATGGGGGCCGGAAAGCTTTGGTGCGCACTGGAAACGGCAAAAGTCCAAAACGGCAGCCCCGACTGTTGGGATTTTTTCAGAAACACTTCAAGCACGCCATACCAGATTTTATTCAGGATACGGTACCCTGCGTGCCTGTTTACCGGATCAAGGCTTTTCACAGTGATGGGATAGGTGTTGAACGCCATGAATTTCTGGGGCACCTTATTTACAAACGGCGTCAGGTAATTGGCCAGGTAATCTCCGCCTACGCCGTGAAAACCCAGGTCGGCTTCGACCCCTCCGGCTATATTGATATAACAAAAATGTTCCGGATCATTGTCTATACTTTCGATGAGCCTTACTTTGTCGCCCAGCATATCGAAAATGCTGAAAGGCGGCTCGTCCCTCAGGTAATACCCTCCCAGTCCCGGATGGTTTTTGAAACGGTTTACACACGCCGTAATGTCTGCATCGCTAGAAACATCGTAGGGCGGCTCCCAGTTGAAAAGATTGACAATGATCTTGACATCGTTGGCCTGTCCGGCATCCAGCGCTTTTTTCACATGGTCGTCGTCCGTTCTGTGCGACAGGCTGTACAGAAACCCCGCTTCTTTCAGGGTTTGGTAGCGGGCTTGTATCTCGGCGTCGCTCCAGGGCGCGCCGCCCGGGAACCAGGTATCCATGGTAGGAATGGAAAGCCATGCCAGCACAGGAATTTTTTCATTGCCTGTGGCCCATGGCGTTTCGCTTTCATTGCTTTTCCGGATGAGTTTAATCATATTGGCATTTTTCGGCTTACTTTGCGCCGCATCAGCGGCGACCACCGCCCAATAGACAAATGAAGATTTGCCTATGCCAACGCCCCATGCCGCAAGCAGATCGTCCAGCTCGGAGGCCGGCACGTCCAGGGACTTGGCGGATGCAGGAATGGCGTGCGGATCGGATAAATCCGCCGTTTTGTCCAGCAATAAAATATACCCGGTATTCGCATCCGAAGCCCAGGAGAAACGCACCTGTTCGGTGAGCGTTAAATCGAACGCTTCATTAAACGAAGGACTGATCAGGGTAATCGCGGCGTCCTGTTTTCCGGCTTCATCTTCTTTACAGGAATACAAACAGTCTATACTCCAAAGGAGACAAAAGGCGGTTATAAAAAAACGATAATACATCATCATTTACATTTACAGGTTAATAAAAGGTAATTTGAACGGAACGCACCTGTGTAGCCGCTTTACCATCCACCGGCTCAACCGTCCAGTACACGACGGTCAATTTACCTGCTTCGCATCCCAGCGCCATTGCTTTTTCTTTTAACAGTCCGGCAGGCGCTATCAACGGGTTGGTCGCCGCCGGAATTACTTGCCGGTCGCCGCCGGCGTAAGAGGACAGGCTTAATACCAGGTTGTAAGAAGTAACGCCTTCCACATTCACCCATTTAAACAGGATCTCCTCGCTCTCGTTCAGGTTGATCTCTTCATTAAAAGGAGGATATTCCAGGACGATCACCGGCGGTTCGGGATCGGATTCGCTGCATGAAATGCTTATGATGCCCGGCAACAGCAGGGCGCTTATCATTAAAATTAAAAATTTGTATTTGCTCATCATCAAATGTGTTTTTATTGGTTGAACCGATTTATTCCACTACCACGCCCTCCGGGACGCCATTGGCGGTTACCGGCCAGCCGGGATTCTGGTAAACCGGAGAATTGGCCACATTACCCCCGCTGCCGGAGGTAATTAAAAAATGGTCGTAAGCTATCGGCGACAGGTAATGTGCCATGTGCCATCTATAACCTTCGTACACGAGGGAAATAGCGCTTTTTTCGTACGGACGGAGGTAGTCGCTGCGCGTGGGAGACGATACCAAAGAGTTGGGATTGCTTTCGCCGTAAGTCAATCCGGTGTACCAGCCGGCCATCGGCCCCCATAATTTGAAGCCTTCTATATGATACGGCGTTTCGATCAATTGATCCAGTGCGCGCCATCGCCTGATGTCTGCGCTTCGCAACATCCCTTCCCCCACCAGTTCGCAGCGCCGTTCGCGCCGGATATTGTAGAGCGTCGCATCTACCTGATTCCCGGCAGAATAGGCGCCCCAATCGTTGAGGGCTTCCCGGGCGACGACGGTGTTGTTGATTGTTTTCTGAAAATCGGTACTCACGCCTGCCCTGTCCCTGATCTGCACCCAGTAATTCTGTGCGGCGGCGTTCAAAGCGCCGTAACGCTCATAACAGGCTTCCATGTAGTTCAGGTATGCTTCGGCGGCGCGGTAAATAAGCGAACCGGTAAAACATTGGTGATTGCCGCCTTGAGCGTTGTCGAAATTACCGCCTTTACGGAAAGCGTATCCGGTATTGTATCCATCCGTATTGTTCTCCTTAATCCTCGGGTAAAGTTCGTCTACCGTCAGATAACTGGCTACAGACGGATCAGAACTAAAAAGGACATTTTTTTGTCCCGGTTCTTTCAGGAAAAGGAAGAGGCGGTTATCCCGGTTTTTCCGGACGTCGGCAATATAATTGTCGCCGGCATAGAACGAATTGGACGCATAAATCGGCAAGCCGTTCTCCATCAGGAAGGCGTCCACTAATCCCCTGGTTATGCCGCAGGAATGTCCGCCCCGCGAAACGGCAATCGGTACGCCGTGCGTAACGCCCAAACTCTTGCTGTATTGCCGCCAGAGCAGCGCTTCGCTGTATCCCGACATATCCGTATCGCCGAACATGTCGAAATACGGGTTTTTCGGTTCGGCTTCCGCCTGCCGGAGCAGTTTCGTATTCGGCGTCAGCATCACCTGGTCGGCCACGATTTGCGCCGCGCTCATGGCTGTTTCGAGGAAGAAATTGATCTCGCTGTCGATGCTTCCGGATGGATAATGATAATCGCCGTTGTAATCTTTGGCTTTTCCGGGCCATCCGGGGCCATTGGGCACGAAAGCGGTTCCCTTGAAATATTTCAGCCAGGTCCCTTCATACAGTGCGGCCCGTGATTTGAGGAGCCAGGCGCAGTGTTTATTCAGGCGTGTTTTCATATTGCCCGGCGCCACATCCTTCATTAACAGGATGGCCGAATCGAGGTCGGCGAGGATAAAGCGGGCCACCTCATTGCGCGGCGCGCGTTTACTTGCTTCCGTCAAGGCCTGCATGTCGTCGGGAAGCGTATGGCGGATGATGGGGAAATCGCCCAGTTCCTTCAGTTTGGAAAAGTAAATTTCCGCCCGCAGGAAATACATTTCCCCGATATAGTGCCGGATGTTTTCGGGGCCTCCGGTGATCTTCCCGGCCTTCCAGTCGGGCAGCGCCCTGTTCAGGAAATAATTGCAACTGCGTATGGCGCCGAAATCCCAGGCGCCGCCGTCCGCGCCTACCCGGACGTATCCGGGAGCGAATATGCCGCTGAAGCCTAAAGCAGCCATGTTGTCGGTATGCGTATCCATGCCGAAAGTACCGTACCAGTTGCCGTCGGTATTGGAAGTGTGCGAAAACAGTACGGCGGGATACAGCCCGTTCAGGTAGGCGGCAAGCTGCGCCTCATCGTTCAAATACTGTTCCGGCGCGATGCTCGACAACGGTTCGCGGTCGAGAAAATCGTCGCAAGCGCCTGTCAGCAGGGATACCAGCGCTATTTGGATATAAATAATGATTTTTTTCATTTACAATGATTTACAAGGGTGAATTAAAAATGAACGCTCAAGCCGAATGAAAGCGTTTTGGATAAAGGATAGGAGTTACCGCCCCAACCGCCGTCAATGGTTTCGGGATCGAACATTTTAAACAGGCGGGTAGCCGTCCAGAGGTTTTCGCCGGACACGAACACACGCAGGCGCTGGACGCCGAATTTCCGTGTGAACGAACCGGGGAGCGTATATCCTAATTGCATGTTTTTCAGCCGGATATAAGAGGCGTCCTGCATATAACGCGTTTGCGTCATGTGGTTTTTATCCGTTCCGAACAGGGGGCGGGGATAATAGGCGTCCAGATTCAAGTCCAGGGGGTGATTCGGATCGTTGCGAAAATAATCCTCATGCCCTTCCAGCATGGTGCTTTGCCAAAAACTGCTGGTGATTCCCCAGAAATAATATCCATAGGGAACGTAATCGCGCTTCATCACGCCCTGGAAAAAGATCCTGAAATCAAACCCGTTCCAGTCGGCACTGATATCCAGCCCGAACGGAAAACGTGCGCTGGAGTTTCCGATGATCTTGAGGTCGCCATGATCGGTTATTGTATTGGCGCCACCGTCTATTTTGCCGTCTTCGTTCAAATCGGCATACATGACATCGCCGGCTGTCCAGTTGCTCTCAATGGTCGATTGTCCGCCGTTCGGCATGGACGCCAGGTGCCTGTCCATTTCCTCCTGGGTTTTGGCGATGCCAACCGTTTCATACCCCCAAAGCTCCCCGATTTTTTGTCCTGCACGATAGGTATTTATTGATTCGGTTTCGTTGGGGAAACTCAGGATCTCCGCCTGCGAATCCGATAAGACGAAACGGATGCTGTAACCCAGTCCGATGGTTTTGATATGGTCGTTCCACTGTATTTCCCATTCGAATCCGGAGGCTCTCAGTTCCGTATTGTTCGTTCGCGGCACAGCGGTTCCCAGCGTAGCGGGCAGTTGCGGGGCGGGTCCTACCATTTCCGACGTGCGCCGCCGGAACAAGTCGAAAGAAGACGTCAAACGGTTGTTCAAAGCGCCGATATCCACGCCTATATTTTGACTGGTAATTTTCTCCCAGGTCAGGGAAGAACTGATGATTCCGGGGACAGCAGCCGTATTGGGCCGCTGTCCGTTTTGCAGCCAGTCGCCATTGGCAGTACCCAAGGGCATTGCCTCGTACATGGGATAATAACTGCTCGTGTTCTGGTTGCCGAGCGTCCCGTATGACCCCCTGAACTTTAATGTATTGACGAGGCCGGCGAGCGGTTCCCAGAAATCTTCGTTGGCGATGTTCCAGCCGGCAGAGACGGAGGGCAGTACATTCCAGCGTTCATTGCGCAGGAAACGCGACGAACCGTCGTAACGCAGATTGGCTTCCAGCAGGTAGCGCTCTTTGTAGTTATAATTCAAGCGTCCGAAAAAGCCGGCTACCGCCCATTCGTTGGCCCATCCTGCTACGGTGGGCGCCACCGTAGCGCCATCGCTGTAATTGGCGCCGGTGGTGTTACCGATTGTGGTATGCGTGGGCAGGATAATACCCACCCTGGCGGAGCTAAAATAGTCGTTGCGGCTGTATTCGGATTGAAAACCGGCAGTGGCTTTCATGGCATGATCGCCAAAAGTTTTCTCATACTCCGACCAAAGGTTAAAATTGGTATAATTACCTTTGTCGCTGGTTTCTTCCACACGGGTATCCTGATTGTGAATTACAGGTTCTCCCAGTATATTGTGCATGAAAGTCTGGAGTTGATGCGCGTGCCCGTACTGGTTTGTAAAACGAAAGTTCGCCTCGCCGAAAATTTTCCATCCGGCTAAGGGCGATATCACTACCTGAGCCTGCTGGTAAAGTTGTTGCGTATCTGTAGTGCGGCGTCCGCCGTCGCGCATGTTCAACGGAGGGCTGGGCGAGGAGGCCATATAGCCGTTGGCGTCGTACAGGGGCAGCACAGGCCATCCAATCCGCGCCAAATCGAAATAAAAACCGCTGTTCAGGTAATAGGGCTGCTCGTATCCTTCCCGGATAAAGCGGGAGGTGTAATTAATATCCAGCCATTTATTGATTTTCCCGTTGATCTTTCCGGTAAGCGTGTACCGGTCGTAGTCATCGCCCCCGACCGCCATAAAGCCTTCCTTGCCCAGGTAATTGCCCGAAACGTAATAGTTCAGCGTTTCCGTGCCGCCGCTGACGGAGACACTATGTTCGTTGGAGGGCGACCATTGGTTGAACATGACCCTGTAATAGTCCACATTGTCGTTGCCCCAGTTGTAGCCGTCACTCCAATAGAGATTGCTGCCGTCATTTTGAACGGGCGAGGATTCCTTGACAATCCCTTTCTGGTAATCCAAAATGCGCTGGATGCGTTCGGCAGTAAAATAAGGCTGTTCCCGGTTGTTGATGCGTCCGTCGTTGAAATATAAGGCAAACGAATAGGAATCTTTTATTTGGGGAATAATCACCGGCGTGGAATAACGAAAACTATTGTTATAATTGACCGTGGCTTTTCCCGTTTTCCCCTTTTTGGTTGTCACGAGCAGCACGCCGAAAGGTGCGCGGGAGCCATAGATAGAAGATGCGGCCGCATCTTTCAGGATGGAAACTGTTTCAATATCCTGCGGGTTGATATTGTGCAGGTTTCCCTCCATGCCGTCAATAAGGATTAAAGGCCCCCCGTAAGAGCCGTCGCCGATGGTGGTGACGCCCCGGATGTTAATGCTGGGCGCCGCATCCAGCTGCCCGCTGGATTGCGAAATGTTCAGCCCCGGCGATAAGCCTTGCAGTGCCTGTACCGCATTTTGTACCGGGCGGGATTCAAGTACTTTGGACGAGACCGTCCCCACAGCGCCCGTCAGGTTTGCTTTCTTTTGGGTGCCGAAGCCAACCACCACTACTTCGCCCAATTGCTTCAAGTCTTCCTGCAGGGTGATTTGCAACTGCGTACGGTCGCCTACGGTGATCTCCTGTGTGGCGAATCCCACGAACGAGAACACCAGCGCCGCATCGCGACCGGGAACGGTAATGGAATACTTGCCGTTTGCGTCGGTTGCTACGCCTGTCGCTGTTCCTTTTATGGTAACGTTCACTCCGGGCAGCGGGGCGTCGCTGCCGTCGGTCACCGTCCCCGTAACGGTCACATTCTGCTGTGCAAGCGCTAAGAGCGAACTTGCCCAGATACATACGAAAAGCAATGATTTCCGCAGTACGTTCTTTTGATTTTTCATTCTTCTATTCATGACACTTTTGTTTATACTGTTTTGACGTTGAGCATTGCAAAGCGGCAATTGCAAATTGCCTGATGTTCCGAGCCGAATTGCAAATTCGGCTCAACGGCGCGCGGGATGTTTTTATGGTTTAATTTTCAATTGTTTTTTCGAATCCGAACAGCGTATAATCCACCATTATGTTTCCGGTGGTATCGTACACGTCCTGCCGGTCGCGGGCGCCGTGCGGGTAATCCTGTTCGCGGATCAGCGACGTTTGCCAGTAGCCGGCAAGGTCGTCTTTGTTGGCGCGCAGCTTTTGGCGCAGCAGGGAAGTAACCATTCCGCCCACGGCTACGGCTCCGGCAAGAATGGGACTGGCGATTGCCACGGCTGCTTCCACCGCAGTGAACAGTCCTTTGAACTCCTCGCTGTCGAGTATCCTGTCGGCGTCAAGTGCAAAACTGCGTATATCGGCGTCCGATTCGATCACCCACAACTGTATGGCGAGGCGGTCGGGAATCGCGTCGCTCTGGTAAATCACCAGTCCCGCGTCGCCGAAGAACAGCGTCTGGTTGTCCTTCACGCCGTTGATGGCGAGGCTGCGGCTTTGCGCCAGCTTGCCCGCTTCGGCAACCGCCGCATCCAGCAGTCTTTGCCGGCGGGCGGCCTCATCGGGTAAATCCGTCAGGTCGGCGAGGGTTAACGACGCGCCTGTGTCTGTGCCGGAACCGGCCATTACATAACTGTAAATTTGCAGTTCCGCCCTGTTGAACAACCCCAAAAACCCCTCGCGATTGTTGAACACTTTCAGTTTATTGATCCTTGCATAAAACATTTTCTTTTATTTTTATGTATGTTGATAATTTAATTATAATTCGCCGGTATGATATACTGTAGTCCACCGACACGATACATAGTAGTCCACCGGTACGGTATACCGTAGTCCACCGACAGGGGGAACGAAACGGTTTGACCCCCGACAGGAACAGCATCGTCATGTTCCGTCGCTTCACCCCCGTCAGGGATCACCTACCGTTTCCATTCGCCGTTCATCACTTTTCAACTTTTATTCAATGGTTACCTGCAATTTGTCCGGCAGCGTTCCTTTTTTGACATCCTTGTTTCCTTTGAGCAGCGCGCGCAGTTCGATCGTATATTCGCCTGCCGGAAGGCTAGCGGGAATCAGGAATACCACCTGTGCGGCGTGGTGGCTGAGGAGCCGTTCCACCCTGTATTCCATCCGGTCGGCGGCGATCAGGAAGATTCCCTGTTTCGGGTCGTTTTGCAGGAATTTGAGCCGTGTGCCTGTCAAGGTTGCCGTTCCGCCGGGAGTGAGGACTTCGTTGACAGTGGCGGAGGCGATGTCCTCCAGCGACTGCGGAATCGGGGCGTTGCTAACGGGTTCCGTCTTTTCCGTTTTTACCTCCTGGGAAGTGCGGTTGTAGCGTTTGCCCAGCGTTACCCTGAACCTGATCTTGTGGCGGGAGGAGTCAAACCTGTCGTCGCGGTTCTGGAACACGCCCTGTATGGACGGACGCACGTTGATGAACTCGGTGTTGATGCCGAAACCCTGCTGGAGGAAATACTCGTGCGCTCCAATAATCTCCTCGTAATTGGCTTTCGCGGCCGCCGGCGTGATACTCGACCCTTTGCGGGTGATGTATTCGACAATCTCTTTTTCGGTAACGCTTTCGTAACCGGTTACCTGCGCCCGGCAGTCGTCCGGGTCAGGTGTCATTAAGTTTTCTACTAAATAATACTTGATTCTCATCATCAATGCATATTTAATTTAATTCCCCTACTCTGTTCAGGCTTTTCGGGTTCCGCCGTATATGATCGATACTTTTTCCGGTATTTTCGAAGAGGAAAGGAAACGCCCCCCGGAAAGGGACGGGTAAATGCGCCGTTCCACACGGTCGGCAACGCCGCCACATGCAGTTAGCCACATGCCAAAAAGCCGTAACATGCAAAAACATGTTGCGGCTATATATAAATTCAGGAAATTTTTTCTTATAATACGCACGCGGTTGCGTGCTATATTTAATGTAAGTCTCTCTCTCTCTCTCTCTCTCTCTCTCTCTCTCTCTCTCTCTCTCTCTCTGCAAAAGGCGTGCCATTCGGTGATTCACCGAACATTACACCGGACATTGCCTGTAAGAAATTTTCGAAAGATTTCGACATGATGAAGGATACTTTTGAATCAATTTTTTGCAAAGGAAAACAAAATATCAATCAAAAAACATTCCGGTATAAAAAAAGTTACGCAACCGATTGCGTAACTTCACAGCGCAACATTTAATGCAAAACCGGACGAATGGGTTACTCTACTAAAACTTTACCGTTAAAAATATTTTCTCCACCATCAAAAATAGAAACAAGATATATTCCCGGAGAAAATGTTACAGGCAATTCTATTTTTTGTCCGGATGGCTTTTGGGTTTTGACCGGCAATCCTGACGTATCATAAACTTTTACCAGTAAATCTGCTTTTTGTTCATTCAAATGAATAGCAAGCGTCTGGCCGCTTTTTACAGGATTGGGAAATATCTTCACTTCATTTTTCAGCATTTCTTCTGTTCCTGTGGGTTTTGATACGGTTATCGTATATGTTTTGCTTTGGGTTTTATCTTCCGACAGCACCGACAATATTACTTTCTGTCCCGAAACAAGCTGCTTTTCAGTAATATTACCGGTTACGACGGCTCTGTAATCTTCCGGCTCGCCGGTCAATGTAACCTTCGTCGGAAGAGAGCTTAAAACCAGCGTATACCGGTCAATATCCGGATCAAAATCCGGGATCAATTCGCCCCGGTCTACATGAATATTTTTCAACCGGGCATTCGAAAAATCAGCTTTTCCCCGTATTTTCACATAGCACGAATCTTTTGCTCCGGCATATTCGGCCAGTATATAACCTTCTCCCCTTTCTTCCGATGCATGGAAAATTCCGTTTTCTACGGCGCCAATATTCCCCTTGACGCTGAATGCGGCATTTTCGGTGATCATATAATCAATCGCTTCTCCTCCCGCATTACGCGTAATAATCCCCAGCGCCTTTGAGTCGCCTGTTTTAATGATGATCCTGCCGGGGAAAAGATCGATTTCCTTTACTTCGGTATCAGCAGGGAAGGAAGATATCGCCAGCAGGGCATTGGTAACCGCCCTGACGCTACCGTCAGACGGTTTGTTGGCGATTTTATCATGCACGATCATGGCTGTTGAACCTCCGCCATCCAGGTTTACTGCAGTCCATGCTCCGGCAGACGAAATAATATCGGCCAACTGTCTTGTGGTCACGCCTCCGGAGTAATTGGCTGCACGCCCGTCCACTGTAACCATATATACTTTTGTGGCGTCTTTTGAAAAACCGATGGCTGTACGCGGATGATATTCATCCCAGTTATTATTTGTCGGAGTTCCGTTTTGAAGTATATACTGGTTGCTTCCTACGACATTTGGACGGTTGTCCGACAATAAGCGATTCGAGATGCTGATATTCATTTTCACATCTATTATATCGCCGATTTTCATTTTTCCTAAAAAAACAGCAGCATTTCCGCTTCCTACAAGCGCCGATTTTTCTTCGGAAAGATCCAGTCCATAGGTGTCTTCCGTAATGCTTTCCACCTTAAACTCCATCCGTTCATTGACTTTCCAGCCATCCGAAAGCATGGAAAGAACTGCTATGGTGCTTTTATGAGGAGACCATGCATGAGATTTCGATGTGGCATTTTTATTGGCAGCGGTATTGAAAAATACCAGCTTTCCCTCGGCTGCTTTATAATTGATTTCCGACAGCGTATATTTTTCCGATGCGCCGTTGATATTCACCTCTCCCGTGTAAGAGACATTACCTGCACAGGGAACGTTATGATCATCAAAAGCAAAGGCAAACTCCCTTCCTGAAACAGGAAGCTGCGACAACATACCGTTGCTTATTTCCATGCCCGTTGAACGGCCTACTTCGATAAAGAACTCATAACCGCCTGACGAGGTAAGATAAAAATCAGCATTGACGGCAGCCACAGGTGTACGGCCGATATTTTGATACTCTGCTCTCTTACGGGACATCATGGAGACAGGCGTTTCCAGTCCTGCCCAGTTTGCCGGATTCCCCGTGCAGGTTTCAATACTCACTTCCGGATTTGAAACATCTATCTCCAGCACATTTACTTTCAATCCTTTTCCCAGCGGAGCTGTAAAGTCGGGCAGGTCGTAATAAGTCCTTTTGATTCCGGATGCGACTTCATGAGTATGCAACAGGGTATCTATCGGATAGGCAACGCCATTGATACGTATCTGTGCTGAAACGCCGAAAGGAAACAGCAAAAAGAAAACCAAAATCAACAAAAACCGTGTATTCATTTTTATTCGTTTGTTGCTTTTTCCAAATGTTTCATGGTTGCACCCGGCTCAGCACGCCCTGTAAAGCGGCGTCGTCGAGATCGATATGAAATTCTTCCGGATTGAAAAAGAAAGGACGGTACTGGGGATTCAGTTTGGCTAATGTGCCGGCTTTCTCAACAAACGAAAACAGCCTGTTGCCCATCTTCATCTTGGGAAGGCTTACCCTCCCCTCTGCCGTCAGCGACAGCATGTAAGGCGTTAAGCGCTCATACGCCCGATCGATCAGCTGCATTGCTTCCGCCAGCGTTTCCTGCGGGATAGCCTGATCATGTTTATTTTCCATATGGATTCAATATTAGGGATTTATAAATAATTAAAAATAAAGATTTCGCGATTTGACAAATCGTTAGTAAGTACGGTGGGGAGAAGACACAAAAAAACCGCCTCTGTAAAAGAACAGATAGCGGTATATAAAAATTTCGGAAAAAATTTCTTACGCCACGCGCGCGCGTATTATAATAACGTAGATCTAATGTAAGTCTCTCTCTCTCTCTCTCTCTCTCTCTCTCTCTCTCTCTCTCTCTCTCTCTCTGCAAAATCCGTGACATTCGGTGATTTACCGAACGTTACACTGGGCATTGCCTGTAACAAAATTTCGAGAGATTTCGATATCATGAAGGATACTTTTTGATATATTTTTGACATTAAAAATCGGGGACAAATA
>JAISCQ010000269.1 GCA_031265445.1 Bacteroidales bacterium | reverse complement strand
GCCGAAGCCGCCCTTGCACAGATTAACAGCAGGGATTATGCGATCCCCTATTCCGCCGACCACAGGAAAACGGTTAAAATCGGGGTGGAATTTTCGCAAACGGAAAAAGGCGTCAAACGGTGGCTGATAGAATAACACCTGTGCTGATCAATACAATGCATCAACCGGATGTTAACGGGGAAATCAGAGATGTACTGAAAGGCTTCTACGGTGTTCTCAAAGGCGCCGACGCACATTTGAAGTTTGTGTTTCTCACAGGCGTAACCAAGTTTTCGAAAGTAAGCATCTTCAGCGACTTGAACCAGCTTGTAGATATAAGTATGGCTGTTTTTTGTTGCTTGCATGCTGCTGTACCCGATAGCCGTTGCGGGAACGCGTCTTGTACCATTCGTGGATAAACCAACCTCATTTCCACCTTATTTTTTCTAACAAAACAACCTCAGTAGATTGTTGCATAAAAGTTTTCCGACCTCATTACCTTATTAAACTTGACATGAATCCTGTAAAAGCGAAATGCGTGTATCAATTAGGTATTTTTGAGATACAATCGTATTTTAGAAGATAAAAATGTTCCACGTGGAACACCGTAATGAAGTAGAGACGTGGCATGCCACGTCTCTACAAAAATCGCGTACATTTTTTGACCATTAATGTTGTGATGGTGAAAAATCGTGTATCTTTGCTGTAGATTTTATTTTGATGATACCTCAATACGATATTATAGTTGCCGGAGCGGGTCATGCGGGGTGCGAGGCCGCCTGTGCCGCTGCCAATATGGGCGCTTCGGTGTTACTGGTTACTTTCGACATGGAAAAGATTGCCCAGATGTCGTGTAACCCTGCCATGGGCGGCATAGCCAAGGGGCAGATCGTACGCGAAATAGATGCGCTTGGCGGGCAGTCGGGGGTGGTTACGGATCGTACTGCCATCCAGTTCCGCATGCTTAACCGGTCGAAGGGTCCTGCCATGTGGAGCCCGCGCGCTCAGTGCGACCGGATGAAGTTCTCGGCCGACTGGCGCCATACCGTCGAAAATACGCCAAACCTTGACCTGTGGCAGGATGGCGTGGTTTCGCTAATTGTTGAAAACGACCTTGCGTGCGGGGTTGTTACGCGTCTTGGCGTCCGGTTCCGCTCCAGGGCCGTGATCCTCGCCAGCGGCACCTTCCTGAACGGCTTGATTCATGTTGGGCGCGTACAGGCGGAGGGTGGGAGAGTAGTCGAACCGGCTTCGAAAGGTTTGTCCGAACAGCTTCGCGATTTGGGATTCGAAGTCAGCCGGATGAAAACCGGAACGCCTGCCCGCATTGATGGCCGCAGTATCGACTTTGCCAAACTGCAACGTCAGGACGGCGACGGATTGATACGGCGCTTTTCTTATTTGCCGGATGTGGAGAACCATCTTCGTCAGCGGCCATGCTATATCACCTACACAAATCCCGCCGTTCACCGGATTCTCGAGCGCGGCTTTGTCGATTCGCCGATGTACAACGGTACCATCCGGAGCATCGGGCCGCGTTACTGTCCCAGTATTGAAGACAAGATAGTCACTTTTGCGGCCAGGGATGCGCATCATTTATTTCTGGAACCTGAAGGAACCGATACCAACGAATATTATGTCAATGGATTTTCGTCGTCGCTCCCCTGGAACATTCAATGGGAAGCATTACGGCAAGTCGAAGGACTGGAAAATGTGAAACTGTTCCGTCCCGGATATGCCATTGAATATGATTTTTTCCCTCCTACGCAATTGCTTCATACGTTGGAAACCAAACGTATATCCAACCTATATTTTGCCGGGCAGATCAACGGGACTACCGGTTACGAAGAAGCCGCAGCGCAGGGGTTGATGGCAGGAATCAATGCTTTTTTAAAGCTTCGCGGGCAGCCTCCTTTTATTTTGCATCGCGATCAGGCCTACATTGGCGTATTGATAGACGATCTGGTGACTAAAGGCGTGGATGAACCCTATCGTATGTTTACTTCCCGTGCCGAATACCGCATTCTTCTGCGCCAGGATGACGCCGACGCGAGGCTTACGCCCCTGTCGCATCAGATAGGCCTGGCTTCGGAGAACAGGTTGAATTTGCTGCGTGAGAAAATCAAATATCGCGACAGGCTTGTAGAATTTATCCGTCGGTATAGCGTTGCTCCCGATGCCGTCAATGCTTATCTGGAGCAAACCGGAACAGCGCCTGTCAGGCAGACCGTAAAATTAGTTGATCTGGTCATGCGGCCGCAGGTATCCTTGCAGGGATTACTTGTGCAGATTCCGGCTTTGCAGCAGGTGACCGGAAATATACCTGACCGTCATGCCGAAATCATCGAAGCAGCTGAAATCTCAATCAAATATGCCGGTTATATTGAACGCGAAAGAGCCAATGCGCAAAAGCTCGAACGTTTGGAACATATCTCGATCCCGGCAGGATTCGATTTCCGGAAAATCAATTCGCTTTCGATGGAAGCCCGGATCAAATTATCGCGCGTGAAGCCGCAAACGATTGGTCAGGCATCCAGGATACCGGGCGTTTCTCCGGCAGACATGAATGTGTTGCTGGTACATTTTGGGAGATAACCTTTTAATAAATATGTTTTTGGATCATCTTTTCCGGAGAAAATTCTATTTTTGGATTTTGAAGTTGATTCGATGATGGTTCTTGATATCTTGCTTGTTGTTTTGGGTTGCTGTTTTCTTGCTGGAGGATTGCTTGGTTGCATTTTGCCCGTTATACCCGGGCCGCCGTTGAGCTACATCGCATTGTTGTTGCTTCAGGCAACAGGATTTGCAGGTTTTTCCGTTAAGTTCCTGCTGATAACCGCCATGGTCACTGTCATTGTTACTGCTGTCGATTATTTTCTCCCGGCTTGGGGCGCCGGGAAATGGGGTGGAAGTCGCGCAGGCGCTGTCGGGTCGGTGCTTGGGTTGCTGGTAGGACTGTTTTTCTCTCCCGTAGGGATCATTGTAGGGCCTTTTGCAGGAGCTGTTGCGGGCGAACTTATCGCAGGCCGTGATACGAATGTCGCTCTGCGGTCGGGGTTCGGCTCCTTTGTGGGATTCCTGCTGGGCACGGGATTGAAATTGACGGTATGTATCGTCTTCACATATTATTTTATCAAAGAATTGATTGTTTGAGGCATATCCAAGGCCTGTAAAAAGATGACGTGTGCAAACACAAAAAAGGCTGTGCAAAATCTTTTACACAGCCTCTTTTGAACGTGGCAGTTATACCATGCGCGGGAGACGTGGCATGCCATGTCTCTACAAAAATCATCGCACAAAATTACGCCGTGCGCAGTATAATTTATTTTACAAAATAACTGTACTCGCTTTTAAAATAGCTATCCTTTATACCTGATGAACTGAGATAACCCGAATCGTACAGAAGGTCGAAATCTACCACTGTCGGCTTGGAACCATCCAGCGACGAGGAATACGAGGTTACATTGTTGAAAGTAGTCCATTCGTCGATGTCTTCTGTACGGCAGGCCAGGTAAACGATATACCATTTGGGCGTTTGGCAGGAATACAGCGGAGACTTGTTCTTATCGTAAGTGTAGGTTGTTACGATATTGCCTGACGTTCTCGTGAGCATATTGCCATTGGCGTCGTATGTCATTGTTTGCGTACCGGAAAGTGACTCGTATTTCTCGGGAAGTTCCAGTGAATTAAGTGTGATCGTATAATAGGTATAGAAATCTTCCGTAAAAGTAATCACATTTCCCTCCCTCTCAATTTTGAAATCATAGGTGTACAGGGAGGTGACATATTTTTCAGAAGTCAGGTTCCCCGATTCATCATAACCCGGGGTGCGGGTGGATGATCCTGATCCGAAGCTGTACAGCCTGACAGGTCAGCCCCCGTTGAGCAGCATTTGTAATGCCGCTCGGAACACAAGGCAATTTGTAATTGCCTGCGGTGAGGTTGCTTCGCTAAGTTGCCGTTTGCAGAAATAAAGGGAGGCTATCAGGGGGATCATATTTCGATTCGGGGATCAGTTTCCGGATTGCAAATCCGGATATGTTCCGAGCCGAATTGCAAATTCGGCTCAACGGCACGGCTCAACGGCGATCGTAGGGGAATTGCCGCTCAACGCTATATTCCGTTATCATGGAGGTCTACCAATATGTCGTCCCGTCGGGGGAACCATATCAATAGAAGAACAGGCGCTCTACCGTTTTTCCGACAACGAATTGTTGCCAAATTTTGAGAACGGCGTAATTTTTTTTGTTTCTTTGCAAAGAAATCCGTGCAGCGTTTTTGAATCTTTTGCATCTATATTATATACGATCAGATATTTTTTAACCGTCATATACACGCCATTTGATGAAGCATGTTACTCTTGTGATGCTGCTGGCAATCGTTCCGGCCATCCATGCTTTCACGCAAAACATCCCGAAGAAGCATACGATATCGGGATACATGAAAGACAGCCTCTCCACCGAAAGTTTGATAGGCGCTACCGTGTACAACAAAGTCGACTTTGCGGGCACGTCCTCCAACCAGTACGGCTTTTACAGCCTGACGCTTCCTGCGGGTAACGTGGAGCTGGTGTATTCGCATGTGGGCTTCAACACGCAAATACGGCGCTTCCGCCTGCAACGCGACACCGTTATCCAGATGAACCTCGAAGGTTCGGTACATTTGCAGGAAGTGACGGTGACCGCCAGCCGTACCGACCGCATACAGGAGCGCACGCAGATGAGTGCGATCCATGTGCCGATAGCGCAGATCAAGTCGTTGCCGGCATTCCTGGGCGAGGTGGATCTGCTGAAGTCGTTGCAGCTGATGCCGGGCATACAGTCGGGCGGCGAAGGGAGCAGCGGCCTGTACGTACGGGGCGGCGGACCCGACCAGAACCTGATCCTGCTCGACGGCGTGCCGGTATACAATGCCTCGCACCTGTTCGGCTTCTTTTCGGTATTCAACGCCGATGCGATCAACAATGTGGACGTGCTCAAGGGCGGTTTCCCGGCAAGGTACGGCGGACGGGTGTCGTCGGTGATCGATATCAGCATGAAGGAGGGCAACATGCAGCAGTTCCACGGCGAAGGCGCTGTGGGGATCGTGGCGACCAGGATGACTTTAGAAGGCCCCATATGGAAAGACCATACCTCATTTATTGTGTCGGGACGGCGTACCTACATCGACCTGCTGGCCAAACCCTTCATCGCCATGTCCAACAAAACGAATCCCGGCACCAGGATCGGCGTGGGGTACTATTTCTACGACCTGACCGCCAAGATCAACCACCGCTTTTCGGCCAAAGACCGCATCTACCTGAGCGCCTACATGGGCGACGATAAGTTTTACGCCAACGAGGACGACACGTCCGGCAGCTACAACTACAAGTACGATTCGGGACTGAAATGGGGCAACATTACCGGCGCTTTCCGGTGGAATCATATTTTTACGCCGAAGCTTTTCAGCAATACTACGGTGACCTACAGCCGTTACCGCTTCCACATCGACCACGAATCATGGGAAACGAGCGACAGCCGGATAGAGGAATCCCAATATTATGCCGGCCATTACCAGTCGGGCATTAATGACTGGAGTTACAAGACCGTGTTCGACTACCTCCCGGCGCCCGCCCATTACATCCGCTTTGGCGCCAATGTCATTTACCACACCTTCAACCCCGGCGCAATGCAGCTCAGGGAGAATACGCTCACCACCGATATTGGCAGCAATAAGATCTATACGTACGAATACAGCGCGTATGCTGAAGATGATATCCGGCTCGCCGACCGTTTGAAAGCCAATCTGGGCGTTCACTGGTCGGCATTCAGCGTACGCGGCAAGCTGCACCATGTGTGGCAGCCGAGGGTTTCGGCCCGGTACCTGCTCACCGACCAGCTCTCGGTAAAGGCTGCCTATTCGCGCATGGCGCAGTACATCCACCTGCTCACCAATTCGAATGTGGGATTGCCTACCGATTTGTGGGTGCCTGTTACCGACAGGCTCAAGCCGCAGATATCCGGTCAGGTGGCATTGGGGATTGCGCAGAACCTCAGGGAGGAATACGAAATAAGCCTTGAGGGTTATTACAAAACGATGAACAACGTGCTGGAATACAAGGAGGGCGCATCGTTCCTCGACACCAACGGCGACTGGGAGGACAAAGTGCTGCAGGGCGAGGGACGCAGTTATGGCGTCGAGCTGTTTGCGCAGAAGAAGACCGGTTCGTTTACCGGGTGGATCGGGTACACCCTGTCGTGGACCGACCGGCAGTTCGACGGGATCAACGAAGGCCGCCGCTTCCCCTACAAGTACGACCGCCGCCACGACCTCAGCATCGCGCTGATGAAACGCCTGGGCAGGAAAATAGAGCTGTCCGGCACATGGGTGTTTGGCACGGGCAACTGTGTGAGCGTGCCCATCGGTATTTTCAAAGTAGATAAGCCCTTTAACAATAACAGTTTGTACGACTACTATTACGATTACGGCGAACGCAACAGTTACCGTATGGCTCCCTACCACCGGCTCGACCTGAGCATCGCTTTTGTCAAGGAAAAACGCTGGGGCGAACGCCGCTGGATCATCGGGGCATACAACGCCTACAGCCGCAAGAATCCTTTCTATATCGACGTCCGTACGAACCAAAATGGGAGATACGAGTATGTGCAGTACAGTTTGTTCCCGGTGATCCCTTCCATCAGTTATCAATTCAAATTTTAAGAAATAAAATGAACAGATCCTTGATCCATTCCCGTTTATCATTCATCAATACGAAAATATTTCCCGGTATATGCCTGCTTCTGTGGATCGCTGCCGGTTGCGAGGACATGATGACTAAGACGATCGAAATAGATTCGGCCGATTTTCCGCCCAAATTAGCTGTTTCGGCAACGCTCGATACCGACGGCAGCCTGACGATGAGCCTGTACGAAGGCTGTTCGGTCAGCTCATACAGCTGGCAGCGGAGCGACCGGTCGATCATCGCGAACGGCGCCGCCCGCCTTTACCGGGACGATCAGCTGGTATGGACGCTTACCGGCGATTTCAACCTGTCGCTCGATAAACATTCCTATTCTTCCGGGCGCGAAGAAGGATACGGTTATATCCGCGTAACGGACATCCCTGCAAAAGCGGGAAGCGCCTATACGCTGGAAATCGACATGGACGGCTACGAAAAGGCGGTTTCCACTGTCGTGATGCCTGCCGACCCGCTCGTCGACGATGTTTTTCTGGATATGCGCCATCCGGTGGAGAAAAACAGGATCAACCATATAGCCGGCAGCGGGTCGTACTGGCCGCTTTACCCGCTGAAATGCACCTTGAAGGACAACGCCGGCGGAGCGGACTACTATGCAGTACAGATCCGTACGGTTCAACTGAGCAATCATCCGGACTATCCCGCTTATCTGAGCGAAGAAGAATTGGGCGTAGGCATCGCCAATCTTACCTTAATACAGGATAATCCCGACTACGAAGCCCTGGGATCGTCTCTTGGCGACGGCGAATCGTACGACCTGTACATGTTCAACACCCTGCTGATCTCCGATATTACTTTCCGCGACGGCAGCGCCACGCTTGAGCTGTTTTCCGGTTTTCCGGATGAGTGGGATGAGTGGAATACTTTTCCCGAAAGACCTTCGAATTACACCCCGGAGGTCTATGGCGACGAAGTGATTTACAGCTACCGGACGACTTTGATCGTGAAACATATCACGGACGAAACCTTCAAGCACTACCGCAGCCTGGTCCTGCAGGGCGAAGGCATGGGATTTTTTTCCGAGCCGGTGCAGATCGCTTCCAATATACAAAACGGCTACGGCTGTTTCTCCCTGCAAAACAGCTGCAAAATCGTTCTGAAAGAGTACAGGCGTTATTATTACCCCTTCAGGTATTGATCAGGGTCTTTCTCAGGCTTCATTTTACACCTCCGAAAGCGCCAAAACAGACGTTTTTATGTAAAACTTCCACACTTTTGAAGCCGACTTTTTTCATCAGTTCCAACTGACAGGCTATCGACCGCGGCGAATCTTCCCGAGCTACGTAATCCAGGATTTTTCGGCGGTAATCCTGTCCGCCCGTTTCGTCGAGATATTCGGCATAGCGTTGCCAAAAATATTCGGTCAATACCTCGTTATCCTGCCTGACCAAATCCGAAATCATCAGGCAGCCGCCGGGTTTCAACAGGTTATAGAGTTTCGCGAACACATTTTCCCAGTCTCTGTCGTCACGCAAGTGGTGCAGGACTGCGCCCGCCAGAATAATATCGAAATGATTCTCTTTTAACGCTACCTTGCGTATATCGCCCTGCACGATTTCGACTTTCCCTTCCGTTTGCGCGGCGACACGTTCGAGCGCCCTGTCCAGCATCGGTTTGCTCAAATCCACAAGCGTACAGTTCAGGTTGGGCGTTTTTTGCAACATTGTCAAAGTATAGTTTCCCGCTCCGCACCCGACATCCAGCAGGTTTTCAGCGTAAGGCTCAAGCCTTTTGGCGACTTCCGTAATCAAGTCCAAAGAATATCTGGCGTCGATGGTTGAAACCTGCCCGGTGTCGAGATTGGCAAACCGCTCGACGTCACTGTCGAAACGTTGCCTGATTTCTTCTACTGTTGATTTTGTCTTATTCATGTTCCGACGGTTCATATTTATTATCTGTCCGGTTTGTGTTCCACATTGGGTTTTGCGCAAGAATTTTCCGGTAAACAGGACAGGTTGTATCATGCGCTCCCGGCAAATATCCGATACTCGTCAGGAACTCGCCGACAATTTCTCCCCCCGTAAACTTGAAAGTGCGCTTGAATAATTTCACCCATTCTTCTTTTGTTTTGGGATGGTTTATTTCGAGCCAGTTTTCAAAAGAACCGTATTCTTTTTGCAGATGAAGAATGGCCTGGGCGTTTTCGACGGCTGCATTTATTTTCAGCTTATTACGGATAATCTTCGGATCGCCCAACAGCCGGGTTATATCTTTTTCGGCGTAATTCGCAATTCGGGCAACGTCAAAACGGTCATAAGCTTCTCGAAACGCGGCTTCTTTCTTTAAAACAGTTTCCCAGCTCAATCCCGCCTGATTGATTTCAAGGATCAGGCGTCCGAACAGCTCATTGTCGTCGTGAATTGGGAAGCCGTAAAAATTGTCGTGATAGTTTTTGTGGAAAAATCTTTTTTCTTCCGGCTCAATCGTATCGATGTATGTGCAATAGCTCATTTCCCGCGCAGATTGTTTATCGGGCACTTGTCAGGCGAAGCGGCGAATATGGTGAACGGATACGGTAATTTCTTATTTAATGTCTTTGCTTCCACATTATTATTAAATTATTTTTGCAAATGTACATGAAAGTTTTCAAAATCATAGCGTCTCAAAAAAAAGAATGAACCCGCTAATTGTTTTTTTAATAAACAATAAAACATGTACATTTGTCGTTTTAACTCTTTGATTGAAAAATTTATTGATACACTCAATTTATTGATACACTCCGAAATGTTGTTTACCATCGGTGCAAAGCGCGAAAAGCCCGTTTATAGGGATCTAAGGGCGAAGAACCTTGGTTTTCGTCTGTTTTGTATCGGTGTGTTGTTCTGTTGCAGCCTGCCGCAAGCGATGGGGCAACTGACCGCCCGTAATGCCGACGGTAAAACCGCCACGACCTACACCAATGCTTCCGGAAACCGCGATACGATTTTCGTGTTCAATCAAACGCCGCAGGCGAAACCGGGAAATTTGACGCTGCAACAACCAACAACGAGTACCTTCAATTGGTACCAGTATGACGAGACCAACAAAAAATTCGAAGATTCGCCTTTTTACACGGAATCGGGGACGTTCACCACACAGACCGGGTTACAACAGGGCGGATACAAAGTAACGGTATTGCCTGCGGATACTGCGTACATTGCGTGGATCTACCTGAATCCCGGCTTCAATTTTAAACTCTATAAAGATGCCAACGGCGAACTGATGCGGAATTACAAGTTCTGTACGCATACCGATTTTCGCCTTGATCCGGAAACGCCAACCAGCCAGTCTTCATTTACATACTATAACCCGAACAATACACCGCAAACGCCATTGGTGCTGGACAATAAGATTACCTTCACCATGAGGCCCGGAAGTGCGTCGGGAAGCATAGTTCCCTTGAATACACAGGGTGAAAAACAGTATTTGCGGGACAACAATCCTCCTCACGAAAATATGCGGTATTATTTCAGGGCTTATGATATGTTCGGCGTCGAAAGAGAGGATAACATCATGTACCAGACGATTATCCCGTATGTGACCCTTCATACGCCCGTGTTACCCGACGTGGATCCTGCATCGGCTCCCGTGCCCGTGAAATTTTCCTGCCAGCCGAACAGGATCGATGTGCAAAACAGCGAATATATATGGCGTTTTGGTACCGGCGACAGCGTGGTATACAATGCTGAGAATGTACCTCCCGATACTGTCAAATATACGTATTATACGCCCAAATCGTCCGGATATCAGGTTACAGTGAGGGTTGTGGGCGAATGGGGATGGGGATGTACCTACATCACTCCGCCGGTGAAAATAACGGTGGACGACCCGCAGCTGGAAGTAGCCAATGTTTTCACGCCCAACGGCGACAATATGAACGATTATTTCAAACCGCTCACCGTATCATTGCGGCAATTCGAGATTTCCATCTATACACGGACGGGAAAACGCATATACCACTACAGGGGCAACGATCTGCGCAGCTGGAAAGGCTGGGACGGACGCATCGAGAACTCGGGGCGTAATGCAGCCGAAGGAGTGTATTTTTATGTGGTAAACGGTATTGGCTGGGATGAACCGCCTACCGTCTACAATGATAAATCGCGGAAAAGCGCTCAGCCGCAAACTTTCGGAGGAAGTTTTCATTTGTACAGATAAGATCATCATCAATAAAAAATAACAGACATTGTATAAGCATTATATCATCATTGTATGGATCGGGTTTCTCTCGTTTCTTGTCGCGCAAGCGCAAACGGAGAAACAAAGTATGGTGTTCAAAGCCATGGGCGACGAGTTGCAACGCAATATGGACAGTTTATCCATCAGGAAATGGGAAAAGCCGTTTTTCATACAATATGCGATGCAGGAGGGCCGGCTGTTTCAGGTACAGGCAACCATGGGGGCCATTACCGGGGTGAACGAATTTCCGGTGGGCAGTATGTTGGCCCAGGTGCTGGTGGGTAACTACCAATTGGCGAATATCAACCTGTCGAATACCGATTACCGGTCGGGTGCGCGTGGCGACATGGCGCCGCTGGACGAAAGCTACGATGAGATACGTCGCCGGTTATGGTTACTCTCTGATCATACCTATAAATCGGCTATCGAGGAATACAGCAACAAGATGACTTCCATCAGGCAACTGAATCTCCCGCCCGATGTGCTTGAACTGCCCGATTTCACAAAGCTGCCTGCAGTATCCTATTATGGAACAGCCAAAAAAACGGACGATCACAAGGCTTTTTGGGAGAAAATAGCCCGCGATTGTTCAGCCGTGTTTAAAAAGTATCCTAAAATATACGGTTCCAATGTCGGCATCGAAATATATTCGGGACATATTTACAGTATCAATTCCGAAGGCGCCAGGTTGCTGCACCCGGTGCGGCTGGTAGTCATGGCGGTGAATGCCTATACGAAACTGGAAGATGGCGAGGAGATCAGCGACCGGCTGGCTTATTACGGATTGTCGGAGGCTGACTTTCCTGATGCCGGTAAGTTAATAAAGGACATTGAGGCAATGGCGGAGAATATCATTGCAGTGGCGCAGGCGCCCAAGATGGACGAGAGCTACGCAGGCCCGATCATGCTCGAAGGCGCTGCTTTGGCGTCGGAAATGGCATCGGAACTGTTAGCGCCGCGCACAGGGCTGGTGGCCTTCCGTACCCCCTTGAAAAGCGGAGGCGCGCAACGGCTGATGGAAGACCGCTTGAACCGAAGAATACTCTCAACAGACATCACCATCAAAAGCATGCCGCACCTGAAAACCTGCAACGGACAAGTCCTGATCGGGTCGTACGAAAAGGATGCCGAAGGTATTACGCCTGCCGACGAATTGTTACTGGTGGAGAACGGGATGCTGCGGGCGCTGATGTGCGACCGCATACCGACCAAAAAAATCAAAACGCCTACCGGGAATCGCATCTACACTTACCAAACGCAGGGCATATCCACGCGCGTATCACCGGGCGTGTTATCTATCAGCACGTCTAACGGCATGTCGCGCGATACGTTAAAAACAAGGCTCCTGGCTGCTGCCCGTACCGAGGGATTGGAGTATGCCTATATCGTCCGGACTTTACCGGCAGGGCGCTATTGTTCGCTCTACAAAGTGTCGGTTACCGACGGAAGCGAGCAGCTGGTACGCGCCGGGGCGCTTTCGCGGATGGATTTGAGCAAGCTGAAACGTTCGTTGGGAACATCGGGCGAAAACGCCGTGTTGAACATGATTGCCGGCGGGGTGCCGGTTTCCGTCATCTGTCCCGATGCAATGGTGATTGAGGAAGCGGATATCGAGAAACAGAACTTACAGAATACAACGAAACTGCCCACAGTGAGCAACCCGTTGACGGAATAACCGGCATCGGTCGAGGGTACCTTGCGGCTTGCGCGTCCAAAGCGCCTACTGCCGTAACATCCGTTTCAGCCACAAGATCCGGCGCAAAATGAAAAAATAAAACCGGATAGGGAGCATGACGATAAATTCAATATATTTGTCGTGTAATAATCATTTCAAATCGATATGCACGCGCCATCAATCTCATTCAAGCCTATAGCCGCACCTGTCAGGTGGGGTATCATTGGTTGCGGCGATGTGTGCGAACTGAAAAGCGGCCCTGCCTTTTACAAGGCAGAGGGATCATTGCTGGCAGCTGTGATGCGCCGCGACGCCGCCAAAGTTGAAGACTTTGCCCGACGCCACCATGTTGCCCGCCGGTATACCGCCGCCGCCGCGCTGATCGCCGACCCCGGGGTAGACGCCGTATACATTGCTACGCCGCCGTCCTCGCATGCCGCGTACGCGATCGACGCCATGCGCGCCGGAAAACCGGTATACGTAGAAAAACCGATGGCGACCGCATACATCGAATGTGAAGAAATGAACCGCGTATCGCACGAAACCGGCATCCCGTTGCTGGTCGCATACTATCGCCGGAGTTTGCCGTATTTCCTCAAAATAAAAGAAATCCTCGACAGCGGCGAAATCGGTAAAACGATTGCCGTCAGCATCCGTTTTCACGCTCCTGCCCATCCCACGGATAGCGACGCCCAAAAACAACCCTGGCGCGTACGGCCCGAAATTGCAGGCGCCGGATATTTCTACGACATGGCCTGTCACACATTAGATATACTCGACTTTTTGCTGGGAGAAATTACCGGCGCCTGCGGACAAACAACCAACAGAGCCGGCCTGTATGCTGCCGAGGATACGGTAACCGCCTCCTTTCGTTTCGCGTCGGGCGCGGTTGGCTGCGGCCAGTGGGCTTATGCGGCGCCGGCGATCGCCAATTGCGACGAAGTGGAAATTACAGGATCCGGGGGAAGGGTACGGTTTGCCACCTTTTCTTTTGCGCCCATCCTGGTTCAAACGGCTCATTCCCAAGCCGCATATAACTTTCCCCGTCCCCAACACATCCAGCAGCCGATGATCGAAACCGTTATCGCCCAACTGTGCGGCCGCGAAAAATCGCCTTCCGACGGTATTTCGGCAGCGCGTACCAATTGGGTAATGGATCAAATATTAAAACACACAGGGAGCTAAGGAACAAAGAACATATTTTATGAAGATAGTTATCGACGATCATATCCCGTTCATCAAAGGCGTACTGGAACCATACGCCGAAGTTGTCTATTTGCCCGGCGCCATGTTCGCACACGGAAACGTTTCGGACGCTGATGCGCTCATCATCCGTACCCGTACCCAATGCAACGAAGCCTTGCTGAAGGGCGCTTCCGTAAAGTTTATCGCTACGGCGACTATCGGCTACGACCATATCGACACCGCATGGTGTGAGGCCAACGGGATTGCCTGGACCAATGCTCCCGGTTGTAATTCGGGTTCGGTGCGCCAGTACATCGCATCGGCGCTGACCGGTTTGTCGGTGCAGTTCGGCTTTGAGTTCGAGGGCATGACGCTGGGCGTTGTAGGTACAGGCAACGTCGGCAGCAAAGTAGCCCGGCTGGGCGAGGCGCTGGGTATGACCGTGCTGATGAACGACCCGCCGCGGGCAGAAAAGGAAGGGCCGGAACAGTTTGTTCCCCTTGACGAGATTTTACTAATGAGCGACATCATCACCCTGCATGTCCCGTTGAACCTGTCGGGGCCTCACCGGACTTACCGCCTGTTTGACCGGACAACGTTCGAATGCCTGCAACACCGGACGATTTTGATCAACAGTTCGCGCGGCGAGGTGGTGGATCAAACTTCCCTGAAAGATATCCTGAAGTGCAGGGCGATCGGTGCGGCGGCGCTCGACGTTTGGGAAAACGAACCGAACATCGATCTTGAACTGTTGCCCCTGTTGAACATCGCCACTCCGCACATCGCCGGCTACTCAGCCGACGGCAAGGCCAACGGAACGGCGCTGAGCGTACAGGCGCTGAGCCGGTTTTTCGGATTACCGCTCGCCGACTGGTATCCTTCCGGAATCCCCGAACCGCCGCAACCGCTTCATTTCGAACTCGACTGCAAGGGAAAAACCCGGCAGCAATGCCTTTGCGAAGCCATCCGGCACACGTATTCCGTCGGCGATGACGATGGCCGCCTGCGCGCCTCGCCTGCAACATTCGAAAAGCAGCGCAGCGCCTATCCCGTCCGGCGCGAGTTCGAAGCCTTCTCCGTCACCGTGAAAAACGGGACGCCCGGGATCGACGAACGCTTGCAGGCGCTGGGATTCAACAGGACGCATCAACAATGAAATATCCATCAATAAAAATCAAAAATAAAAATGAAAGAAGTATCTGATATTGGACTGGTAGGTTTGGCCGTGATGGGCGAAAACCTTGTATTGAACATGGAACGCAATGGCTTTTCGGTAAGCGTATACAATCGTACGGTCGAAAAGGTAGACAACTTTATCCGTGGCCGCGGCAAAGATAAAAAGATATTCGGCGCCCACAGCATCGAAGAATTAACGGCTTCGCTGAAACGTCCCCGCAAGCTGATGCTGATGGTGAAAGCCGGCAGGGCGGTGGATGATTTCATCGAATTGCTGCTCCCGCATCTCGAACCGGGCGACATCATCATCGACGGCGGTAATACGCACTTCCCGGATACCAACCGGCGCGCGAAATATGTTGAAAGCAAAGGCATGTTATACATCGGCGCCGGCGTATCGGGCGGCGAAGAAGGTGCTTTGTTAGGCCCCTCCATCATGCCGGGCGGATCGCCGGATGCATGGCCTTCGGTAAAACCGGTTTTCCGGGCGATCGCCGCTAAGGTCGCCGACGGTACTCCTTGCTGTGACTGGGTAGGGCGAGACGGCGCCGGACATTTCGTGAAAATGGTGCACAACGGCATCGAATACGGCGACATGCAGCTGATCTGCGAAGCCTACCAGGTCATGAAGGAACTGCTGGGCATGAGCGCCGACGACATGCACGAGGTGCTTGCCGAATGGAACAAAGGCGACCTGGACAGTTACCTGATCGAAATCACCCGCGACATACTTGCCTACAAGGACGTCGACGGCGCATCGATCGTAGATAAGATACGCGACACCGCCGGACAGAAAGGCACCGGAAAATGGACCGCCGTAGCCGCTTTGGATCAAGGCATTCCATTGACGCTGATCGGCGAAGCGGTATTTGCCCGTTGCCTGTCCGCACAAAAGGACGAGCGCGTAGCCGCCTCGAAAATCCTGAAAGGCCCGAAACCCGCATTCAAGGGCGACCGCCGCGCATTTATCGAAGACCTGCGCCGTGCGCTGTTTGCCGCCAAGGTGGTATCGTATGCTCAGGGTTACGCGCTGATGCGTTCGGCTTCAGAAGAATACAAATGGGACCTCAATTACGGCGGCATTGCCCTGATGTGGCGCGGCGGATGCATCATCCGTTCGGTATTCCTCGGAAAGATCAAGGAAGCGTTCGAGCGGAACCCCCATATTTCGAATATCCTGCTCGACCCGTATTTCACCGGGAAACTGATGGAAGCACAGGAGGGATGGCGTAACGTGGTGACCCTGGCTGTGTGCAACGGCATCGCGATCCCGACGCTCACATCGGCGCTCTGCTATTTCGACGGCTATCGTTCGGAATGCCTGCCCGCCAACCTGCTGCAAGCCCAGCGCGACTATTTCGGCGCGCACACCTACGAACGCATCGACAAACCGCGCGGCGAATTCTTCCACACCAACTGGACGGGACGCGGCGGAGATACCGTATCGACAACTTACGTCGTGTAGCGTCGGTCATTCTTGACCCTGTCAGTCGATAAAAATTCTACCGCTGACAGGGTCAATTTATAATCTTTTACTGCGTCTTTATTAAGCCATCATGAAGCAAGCGAGAGAATCCGATGTAGAGTTAAAACCACGAACCGTTAATCGCTACCCACGATGATACGGGATTTTGGAGAATACATTCGGCAAGGTGAACCCGATAAAATAGAGAAAAGCCAAATTTGGCAAACGGCTATCGGCTTGCAGCAGGTTGACGACTTGAAGCCCTCTGCGTATCTCATCGAAATCGCCAAACAGAATATTGAAGGCGATATTACTTTTGACGAGGTAAAAAGTCGTATCGACAATTATTATAAAATATTGTCTGTTCGGCAAGCGAATACGGATCATGACCGTACCGAAGAAGCCGACAAAGTCTCCGCGCATATTGCCGAAATCTTATCCGAAAAAATTTTTTCGTTTTCGCCTGCCGAATATAATCGTCCGTCTGCACTTTCACCTGTTTCTGTCCATCCGGATTACCCGCGTTTTCTTCCGTTTCGGCTACCGCCCTGATTTGCTTTTCGAGAAAACATTGACCCCGGCAGCAGCTGTCTTCGCTGTAGCGGTTGACGCAAAGATTTTCGGCAATATAATTCCCGAACAGATTATATTGAACGTATGGAAGCTGATATTTAGCGATATTCAATATCATCACCCCCAATAATACTGCCGTATATAATCTTGCGTATCTCATCCGTTTCCAAATATTTTTAATGAAACACGTCGCCAATCACGCGTATTGTTTCTGTTACATTGTCTGCCGGATTGTATTCGTCGTTTCCGACCTGCGAGGCAGCGACGGATATTTGAGCGATATACGTTTTATCG
>JAISCQ010000202.1 GCA_031265445.1 Bacteroidales bacterium | reverse complement strand
AAAGCCAAGCTGGCATCGGACATCATGCGTTTTCGCCGTTACCTGGGGATTCATTACCAAAATCCCGATAACGCATACGGCAGCGGGGATCACCGGAAAGCGCGCCGGATATACTGCATCTTCCTGCTGGGATACGACATCGGCATTCCCGGCCGTCCGGTCATTCAGGTAGACAGCCATGCGAAGGACGCCGTGACGAACGAAAACGTAGAGATCCCGTCGAACGAGTTTATCGACAGTCTACATCACCGTTCGTGGATTGTACAGATAGACCAGTTGAAGCAGCGCCGTCGCAACGACCTGGAAAAACTGCTGAGCATCTTCGACCAGACGAACCGCACCATGAATCATCACCTGATGAACGTGAACGAAGAGGATTTTCCGGAGATGTACCGTCCCATCGTCCGTCGCCTGCGCATGGCGGCCGAGAGTGAAGACATACAGATCGAAATGGAGATGGAAGACGACTATCTGAAAGAATTACAGGACAAGGAGCGTAAAATCGCTCAAAAAGAAAAAGAGCTTGCGCAGGCAAGGAAAATTACCCGGGAACAGAAGAAAACGCTGAAAGAGCAAGAAAAAGTAATTGAAGACAAAGATAAAGCGATTGAAGATAAAGACAAAGTAATTGAAGACAGGGACAAAGCGATCGAGGAATTGAAAAAACAATTATCCGAAATGCAGCGGAAAATAGGGAGCGGCGATGAGTAACGAGGATGACGATATAGTTGTATAACCCTCTTATACATGTTGTTCAGTTGGGAAGATTCGGTAAAATGAGGTACTGCTGAAGTTTGTCTCGACGAGATTGCATGATATAGCATTTTTTTTCCGTACATTTGTCGCGTTTATTTCATGCCAAATTAACCATAAACATCACCATGCCAGGCGACAGCCCCATCAAAATTTTTGCAGGTTCCGGTTCGTTGGAACTTGCCGAGAAAATAGCCCGTAGCTACGGCACCGAGTTAGGAAAATGCTCCATACTCCGTTTCAGTGACGGCGAATTTCAACCGGCTTATGAGGAATCCGTCAGAGGATCAACCGTTTTTATCATCCAATCGACTTTCCCTCCCACCGAGCATCTGTTTGAATTGTTGTTGATGATTGATGCGGCAAAACGGGCTTCTGCATACAAAATCGTAGCCGTAATGCCTTATTTCGGTTTTGCACGCCAGGATCGTAAGGATAGGCCCCGTTGCGCCATAGGAGCCAAAATGGTTGCCAACCTGCTGGTAGCGGCAGGAGTCGATCGTGTAATGACCATGGACCTGCATGCCGATCCGATACAGGGATTTTTCGATATTCCCGTCGATCATTTGTATGCATCGCCTATATTTGTACCTTATCTGAAAGATTTGAATCTCGAAAACCTTGTTATTGCCGCCCCCGATGTGGGTGGTACCAAGCGGGCCAATGCTTATTCGCGTTTCCTGAATGCCGAAATGGCCATCTGTTACAAGTTGCGCAAGAAGGCGAACGAAATTAGCGAAATGAAAGTCATTGGCGATGTGGAAAACAAGGATGTGGTGATTGTGGACGATATGGTAGATACCGCCGGAACCATCACCCTGGCGGCCGATCTGATGAAAGGGCTCGGAGCAAAAACCATCAGGGTGGCCTGTACGCACCCCGTTCTTTCGGGACCAGCCTATGACCGTATCCGCAAATCGGCTATAGATGAGATGGTGGTGACTGACACCATTCCGCTCGTCATCCCGCATCCCAAGATCAAAACGCTTTCAGTAGCCGATACTTTTGCCGATGTGATCCAGAAAGTATATACACACCAATCGATCAGTGATAATTTCATAGCGTAGAGGCAGCCCGTCCCTTTCTCCCATGTGGGAGAGGGAAACAGGCGCTTTTTGAACATTCCTGCCAACTCGCATAGTTTTAGATAATATAGAAATCATGGAGAAAGGAGAACCAAAATCCGGATGTTTTATTTCCGGCGGGCAGCCGCGCACTCCCTCCCCGTTCGGGAGAGGGCTGGGGTGGGGCTTTTTTCTTTTTCTCCTGATATTGCCGGCGTCCTGTAAGGATGATGTATTGATTCCCAAAAAGGATTTTATATCCATACTCACCGATATCCATCTCTCGAAGTCATACTTCTCTTCCGGGGGTATCTACAACGCCCGTTGGCAGGATACCATTCCATACAATCACCACATTGTGGAACGCCACGGTTACAAATGGGCGCAGTTCGACAGTACCGTTTCGTGGTATTGCTCGCGACCCAAGAAATACCAGGAGGTATATGAAACCGTGATGACAAACCTGAACGAGCTTGACAAAAAGGTTTCGGAAGAGCTCGACCCGTCTTCGGAATTGTGGGCCGGTCGAAAAGCGTTTTATCTGCCTGCTGACGGTCGACAGGATTCGGTTCCGGCCAATATATTATTGAAAGGCGTGGGATCATACGTGGTAAAAGCCAAAATACGGGTTTATCCTCAGGACGGGTCGCTGGATCCGCGCATTGCACTCTTCCTGTGGCGCGCCGATACCACAGCACACGGCATTCGCGATACGCTGTGGATAGAGCCTTTGAGGAAAGACGGGCTGATGTACGAATACCGTATGGAAAAAACCTTATTGCCCGGCAACAGTTTTACACACATCAAAGGCAATTGGCTGCAAAGCAATCGCAACGATATGGATACAGCATGGAGAAAACGTGCCGAAATCAAGGACGTCTCGGTATACCATATCCCGAAAAAGTTTTGAATCCGGATTCTTACCTTTTACTTCTCTTGCTTCTTACCTGAAATGCGTTATTTGTCAGCACATTATGTATTCCCGGTTTCTTCGCCACCACTCAGAAACGGTATTGTTTGTGTGGATGATCATGGCTGTATCGACCGAATAATTGATACAGGCGGCAAATTAGAAGAACGCGAAAAACTTGAATATTACAATGGAATACTGGTTCCCGGCTTTGTTAATGCACATTGCCATTTGGAATTATCCCATTTGTATGGTCTCGTGGAGCCGAATGGCGGATTACCCGAATTTATTTCATCTATCGGGAAACTGCGGTGTGCGGGTGATGAAACAATCCTTGCAGCGGCAAAAGCAGCAGACGGCGAGATGAGAAGAAACGGAACCGTTGCAGCAGGCGATATTTCCAATAATGTCGGTACGCTTGCCGTCAAGCGCAAGAGCCGTATATGGTATCATACGTTTATCGAGATATTTGGCCTGGACAGCAGCCGGGCGCAAACAATACTTGCCGGTGCGCAGCAGGTGGAACGGGAATATCGTGACGCCGGGATGTCCGCTTCAATTGTTCCTCACGCCATTTATTCGGTATCGCAGGCATTGTGGCAACATTTACATCAGACGTACAAAGCATCGCCGCGTGTTATTTCCATGCATCATCAGGAAAACAGCGAAGAAATGGGGCCATACCCGGATGGCAAAGGCGAATTAGCCGACATGTTCCGCAAAAGCGGCCTGTTAGAGCGAAACCCGAACGGCGAAACCCTCAACGAACTTAAACCCGAAACCGGAAATATACCCCCGAAAATGATGAGCTGTTTCCGGGAAGCAGCCAACTGTTTGCTGGTGCACAATATCTTTTCGTCAAAAGACGATCTGTTAAAATATACATCGTGTCCGGGAAGGTTCTATTTTGTACTTTGTCCCGGTTCCAACCTGTTCATACAAAATCGCCTGCCCAACCTGCAACTCTTTTCTTCGCCGGAGCTATGCCGGAATATATGTCTTGGTACTGACAGTTTGGCATCTAATACAAAACTGTCGATTCTCGAAGAAATAAAAATCATCCATCAGCATGCGCCGGATATACCGCTCGATATGCTCTTGCAATGGGCTACTCTTAATGGAGCGTCAGCCCTGGGGTGCGAAGATCTTCATGGAAGCCTGGAAAAAGGTAAAGCGCCCGGAGTTAATTTAATTACCGGCATTGATTTCGACCGGATGCAGTTTACTGCTGCAAGCGCTGTAAAAGTACTTGTTCCCTAAAATTTTACTTCGTGCCTTTATGTCATTTTTTAGCAAGTAGCGTAGAAAGGCAAGATTTGCCGGAGGACAAAGACCTGACAGGTTTGTCAAATTTAGCGTAAGCGATCTCGCCGAAGATCAGCCTGACAGGACGGTTAACTGCTCCACACAAAGCAATCCGGGAATAATCCTTCCATATCTCCCGGTATTTCGCTGAAAATGCCATAAACGCTCGATCCGCTTCCCGACATGGCGGCATACACAGCCCCTTCCCGGTACAGTTTTTCTTTTATCCTGCCTGTTTCAGGAAATTTTTTGAATACGGATTCTTCAAAATCATTAAAAACGGTACGACGCCATTCACTGACAGGAGCCCGGAGCAATTCTGGCAGATGACATGACAGTTTGCGAGGCACTACTGACAAATAGGCATCGGCGGTACTCACAAATACGGGCGGTTTTACCAGGAGGATATGATATTCTGCAAGTGACAATGTGACAGATTCGAGGATATCGCCTTTGCCGGTGCCAAGAGCAGGACTGCGGCGAAGAAAAAAGGCGCAATCGCTACCCAGCCGGCTTGCATACCGGGCCAACTCGCCATCCGACAGATGAAGTTGAAATAAATCGTTAAGCGCCTGCAGGGTATATGCCGCATCGGAGGAGCCACCGCCCAGGCCGGCTCCGGCAGGGATGGTTTTATGCAACCGGATCGTCGCCGGGGGAAGGCCATAGTCGGTATCCAGCATCTGGTAGGCCTTGCAGCACAGGTTTTCGTGTGGGTTATTACCGGACAGTTCAATGCCGGTACAGGTAAAATCGAGTTTCGGAACTGCACCGCTTCCGGCTGCTTCCATTTCCAAAATGTCGCACAGTGGAATCGGGTAAAAAACGGTTTCAATCTGATGAAATCCGTCAGGTCGTTTTTCTATAATCGATAAACCGATATTAATTTTTGCAGGGGGATATGTGATCATCATGTTTTTTTGGGGAAATATTTTTGTCAAAATAAAAATATGTATTGCATTATACTTTAACAAAATAGAACTATTTTCTTATTGAATTTATACTATAGCGGATCAAAATTTAAAAAATATTAACAAAAAATATTCCAAACTTTACAAAGTTTGGCACGATTTTCGTATTTAACATTTCAGTTTTTTTTCATAATTTTGTAGTAGTTAGTAGTTAGTAACTAGAAAGGGCCGTTCGGGAGAACCGCTCTTTTCGTATTTTATAGGGTTATGTAATCGCATGCATATTTTTTGCCGACGCATGCAGCAAACCGCCTCTTATTTGCAAAACGTTTCGCGTTTCGGATTCCGCGTTTCGGCGGGTAGCGGGACGGCGAAACCCTCCTTTGCCTGGTCGACATGACGTTCCGGCTTTCGGGTTTCGCGGGACAGCAAACCCGAAACACAAAAACCGAAACGCGAAAACCTTTGTTTGTAAAGAATTCGGCATATTTGAACGAAAAACACTATTTTTCATTAAAAATTACATGTTTTTCGTTGTTCGGTATATTTTTTACTCCTATACCCTTACCTACATTTGCATTATCAATTGAAGCATAGTCTATCAATAAGCAAACAACCGGCAAAGATGCATGCCGGAAAGAATTTTAGAATAAATTATGTACCGAATCTCAACATATAACTTGGCAATAAAAATAAGCCAAAATCTGCAGGAAATCGCGGATGGCACGGCTTTTGCAGAGAGAGAGAGAGAGAGAGAGAGAGAGAGAGAGAGAGAGAGAGAGATTCTCTCTAACGCGCGCGCGTTAATATACGATTATTTTTTCAAATGGCTGCAACACGCTTATCGTGTTACAGCCATTTTGTGTTTATTACTAACCCGTAACCATGGAGGAATGCCTATGAAATAGCAGAAAACGCATCCCATCAAATTATTCGAATCATTCAAATCCGTCATTAACATAACCTAAAAATAATAAATTAGTTTAAATTTAATATATTAAATAAATATGAAAAGATCAGATCATTATTTTATCCGACAGGAGGGTGATACCTTCGGTCTGTATGATAAATTGTTAATCCTCTATTCCGCATTGCGGTGTTTGGCAGTTACGGGCCTTGTGGCGTTTTTTCTTGCATCGTGCAATCATCACCAGCAGGATGAAAAAACAGCTTACGACCCGAATCAGCCGATAGAGCTTACCTCGTTTCATCCCGATTCGGGACGTATCAGGGAGATGATCCTGCTGGACGGTAACAACTTCGGCAGCGATCCTTCGGCCATCAAGGTGTTCTTCAATTCTTCCGAAGCCAAAGTGGTCGGTTCTACAGGAACGCGCATTTTAGCGCTGACTCCCCGCATGCCGGGCGATACCTGCATTCTGTCGGTACAGATTGGTAACCAGAAAAAGGAGTATCAACATGAGTTCCGTTACAAGATCGAGGCTTCGGTAACCACCATTGCCGGTAACGGCAGAGATACGCATATCTTCGATAAAGGATTGGATAATTGCGAATTAAAACCGGTGTATATTGCCGCCGACAAAGAGTATAACGTGTTTGTGACCGAAAATTCGGATGTCTTTTTGCGCATCAATACCGTTACAAACACCTTGTCGGTGATTGCCACAAAAGAACAGGGTTTTAACCATCGTTGCCCGCCCAGCGCCAATCCGCTGACCAACGTGCTGCAACAAGGCGCGGAAGGCGCGGAAAACCGCGACCGCTTTTCGTTCCTCGATCCGAGGGACGGATGGGCATTGAAGTCGAAGTATATCAAAACCTGGGATCTCAACGGTTGTCAGCTTCCGTCAGGAGGCGGGACCGGGAACCTCAACTATGCATCGCACTTCCAGTGCCTGTATTGTGAAGCCGACGGGATGTATTATACCCGTTACGTCGGCGGGCAAATCGTACGGGTCAATCCCGAAACATGGGAAGCGAAAATCATCGGTATGACCCCGGTGGGACTGACTTACGGTCTTGCGTTTCATCCAAAAAAACCGGCAGAACTGTGGATAGGATACAGCGAACTCACCACTCCGACGGGAGCCGAGGCGGCAAACGGTATCTATACGTTGGATGTCTCCGACGATACACAAGGCGAAAACAATATCCTGACATCCTTAAGAAGAGTGTCGACCCTGGCATCTTCCGCGGGAGGGCACAGGGACGGCCCGTTGACTCAGGCTCTGTTTTTGGGGATCCGCATGATCAATTTCGACACCGATGGGAATCTGTATGTCGGCGACTGCCGGAACCACTGTATCCGCATGATCAACACTACTACCATGATGGTTTCCACCATCATCGGGATACCGGGGGTCGCTTCTCCTTTCAAGGACGGTGCACGGGAAGAAGCGACATTCAATACGTTGCACGGTATTGTTACCGATCCGGAAGGCGTTATCTATGTTGCCGATTACCATAATAACCGGGTCAGAAGAATCGCTATCGAATAATCATCACTTGATAACCATCATACAATGAAAAAAATGTATCATTATATGTTTACGCTCTTGCTGTTGGCGGCGGTATGTTTCACATTGCCGGCACAGCAAAGGGAAGTTTCCATTAGTGTGGAAGGAACAGTGTCCGATGCGTTAACGGGCGAAACCATACCCGGCGTTAACGTCATCGTTAAGGGAAAATTGGGAGGCACGACTACCGATATCAACGGAAAATTTTCCATCAGGGCGCAACGCGGCGAATGGCTGCTTTTCTCCTTTGTAGGCTATGAATCCTACGAATGGCTGGTTACCGAAGAGACAAAAAACCTGAAGGTTACTCTTTCCGAAAGCACCCAGCAGATAGAGGAAGTAGTAGTAACGGGCATTGGCGTCCAACGAAGAATATCGACGCTTGCCGCTGTTACTTCCGTTGACGCAAAGGATTTGCAGGTTCCCGCCCCGTCGGTAACCAATATGCTTGGGGGCCGGGTAGCCGGCGTCTTTACCATGCAAGCGAGCGGCGAGCCGGGCAAGAACCTTGCCGAGTTTTGGGTACGCGGTATCGGTACTTTCGGCGCCAACAGCAGCGCTTTGGTACTGATTGACGGGCTGGAAGGCGACATCAATTCCATCGACCCCGCAGATATTGAGAGTTTCTCGGTGCTGAAGGATGCTTCGGCGACGGCAGTATACGGCGTGCGCGGCGCCAACGGCGTAGTGCTCATCACCACCAAGCGCGGGCAGTCGGGAAAATTAGCCATTACGGGACGTATGAACTACACCCTGTCGCATTTGCGTCGCTTGCCGGACTATCTCCGCGCATACGATTATGCGCTCCTGGCGAACGAAGCACATGAGGTGCGCGGCGAAACGCCCCTTTACAATGATATTCAGATGGACGTGATCAGAGACGGGCTGGATCCCGACTTCTATCCCGACATCAGCTGGCAGGACGAAATCGTACGTCACTTGTCGTTCAAGCAAACGTACTATGTGAGCGGACAGGGCGGCGGCGACATCGCCCGTTACTTCGTTAGTCTCGGCGGCTCGAGCGAATCGGCGGCCTACCGGGTGGAGAAATCCAACCCGTATTCCACCAATGCCGGATACAATACCTATTCGTTCCGTCTCAATCTGGATATCAATCTGACCAAGACCACCGTATTGAAATTCAACTCGGACGCTTTCATGTCCGTCAACAACAGGCCCGGCACCATATTATCCACCGATTATATCTGGCAGTCGCAGGCTGCGCTCACTCCGTTGATATTTCCCCTGCGATATTCCAACGGACAGTTGCCTTCGTCGAACGTTGCCAACATCGGCTTATCGCCCTACGTGGTGATCAATAACAGCGGAAAAACCAAGCTGACCAATTACAAGTCGAAGTTTTCCATGGCGCTCGAACAGGATTTGAATTTCATTACCGAAGGGTTGAAAATGAAGTTACTGGGCGCTTACGACCGTAACGGCGGATACATGGAAATACGTTATCATCTTCCTGCCCTGTATCAGGCAATCGGGCGCAGCAATCAGGGCGAACTGATTACCCGCGAAACGGTGGCCGCAACGACCCAGGAATATTATGCCTTAGGCAGCAATAAAGATTATAACCAGTTCAGACGGTTTCAATTCGAAACAACGTTGAACTACGACCGTGTGTTCGGCGGCGACCACCGCGTCGGCGGGTTTGCTTATCTGCACCTCAGCGACCAGATGTCGACCATGCAGTTCTTGGAAGATGAAATGCAGGGCTTGCCCTTGAACTATGCGCAGATACCCAGGAGGTACCTGCGTTTGACGGGACGGGTAGCCTACGGATTCCGCGACACGTACATGGTCGATTTCAACTTCGGCTACACCGGCACCGAAAACTTCATGCCGGGGCGCCAGTATGGTTTCTTTCCCTCCCTTGCATTGGGCTGGGTACCTTCCAACTACGAATGGGTGAAAGATAACTTGCCGTGGGTCAACCTTTTTAAACTCCGTGGATCGTACGGAACGGTCGGTAACGACCGTATCGGCGGACGCCGCTTTCCCTACCTGAACAGGGTGTTGCAAAGCAGCAACTCGCCATGGGGCAGCGGATCGGTGGAAACGATCACTGTGACGCGGGTAGGCGCCGATAACTTAGTCTGGGAAAAGGCGGTGAAAACGGATGTAGGCCTCGAAACCCGTCTGTTCAAGGATGCGGTTGCCATTACAGTGGATGTCTTCCATGACAAACGCAACGGTATTTTTCAGGAACGGGTGCAGGTGCCGGGTTATGCAGGCTTGAGCAACAATCCGTACGGCAACGTGGGCAGCATGGTGAGCTGGGGATCGGACGGAAATGCATCCTACACGTTCGATGTGAACAAAGACATCAGCGTGACCCTTCGGGGGAACTACACGTATGCCCGCAACAAGGTGCTCAATTACGAAAAATTGTACGAAGAGTATCCTTACAGGGACTATACGGGACTTCCCAATGAAATTGTGCGCGGCTACCAGTGTCTCGGGTTCTTTAAGGATGCCGCCGACGTAGCCTACAGCGCCAAACAGAATTGGGGCACGGTGATGCCGGGCGATTTGAAGTACAAGGACATCAACGGCGACGGCGTGGTCGACGAAGAAGATCAAGTGCCTATCTCTTATCCTTATGCAGGCAACAAGATGCTGCCCCAATTAACGTATGGTTTCGGCGGGCAGGTCAACTATAAAAATTTGTCGTTAGGCGTTTTGTTCAGGGGAACCGGCAAAGTGGACTATTTCCGCAACAATATGGGATACGTTCCGTTTTACTCGGGCCAGTTGGGTAATATACTCACTCAATTCAGCGATCCTTCCACGCGCTGGATACCCGGCTGGTATGCCGAAGCGCACGGGATAGACGCCGGTCTTGCCGAAAACCCCAACGCACTGCTGCCGAGGCTGCAATACGGCGGAAACACCAACAATACGCAACTTTCCGATTTCTGGAAAGGAAACGCCCGCTATTTGCGCCTGCAGGAAGTTACCATCAATTACAATTTGAAAAGCAATTTCCTGCAGCGGATCGGCATTGCGTCCATAGACCTGCAATTGGTCGGTAACAACCTGTATGTATGGGATAAAGTGAAAGTATACGATCCCGAACAGGCCAACAAGGTAGGTAATGTATACCCCATCCCTACCACGTATTCTTTCCAGTTATATATCCACATGTAATTATAAAAAGATCATCATATGAACATGAATATAAAAAACATCCGCAAGTCCCTTTGCATCAAGGCGGCATGTATCGCGCTTGCCGCCGGCTGGTTGTCGTCCTGCGACTATCTGAGTATCGACGATTATATCGACAACGATCTGGCCATCGATACCATTTTCACCCAAAAGCGTTATATCGAGGCTTATATGTGGGGCGCAGCCACTTACTTTCCCGACGAAGGCGCACTGTTCGGCAATCCCTACACGCCGGGGCCTATGGCGACCGACGAAGCTTTCTGCGAATACGGTACGGGCGAATTTCAAGGCATGGGCTTTGTATTGGGCGATCGTAACGAAAACAGTCTCGGTTCGCTCGACAATTGGCACGCGTGGTATCAGGTCATCCGCCAGTGCAATACCATCTTCAACCGTATAGATGAGGCCCGGGACTGGACTATTTCCGAGCGGGCGCGTATCGAGGCGAATACCCGTTTCATCCGTGCGTATGCTTACTGCCTCCTCTTGATGAACCACGGGCCGGTGGTGCTGCTGGGCGACGAAGTGGTGGAAAATAACGAGGAAATTGCTTATTACGATCGTCCGCGCGACCTGTATGACGACTGCGTGGAATATATCTGCACGGAACTGGAGGACGCCGCAAGGAACCTGCCGGTGAACGTACTGACGCTAACCGAGTTCGGACGGCCCACCAAAGGAGCCGCCCTCGGACTGGTGGCGCGGCTGCGGCTGCAACATGCCAGCGACCTGTTCAACGGCGGAAATTCCGCACGCCTCTATTTCGGCAATTGGACACGCAAAGTCGACGGCAAACATTACATCCGGCAAGCGTATGATCCGCGACGATGGGCGGTTGCCGCTGCCGCTGCCAAACGTCTCATCGACCTGACGGATGAAGCGGGCACCAAGGCGTATGAACTGCACACGATACCTAAGGACAACAAGACTCCCGAACTGTCGCAAAACACTTTAGACCCCGACTATACCAAGGATTTTCCCAATGGGGCTAACGGCATCGATCCCTATCATTCCTATGCCGACATGTTCAACGGCGAATCTGTGGCGACGGTGAACAGGGAGTTTGTTTGGGCGCGTAATTCCCCGGCCACCACGACCTATACGCGTCACTCGTTCCCCAATGCCAACGGCGGATACAACGGGATGTGCGTGACCCAAAAAGTAGTAGACGCCTACGAGATGGCCGATGGAGGCGCCATCGGCAAATTCAGCGCGGATTTTCCGTACAGCGAAACAGGATTCACCACTGTGCAAAGGGAACTTTACAACGGTTACCGGCTGAACTCCGGGGTATACAACATGTATGTCAACCGCGAAGCCCGTTTTTACGCTTCCGTCGGATTCAGCGAATGTTTCTGGGAAATGGCGTCGACCACCGACGTGACGCAAAAGAACCTCACCGTTACGTATTATTCGGATTCACCCAATGGTAAGGATTTGGTAACCAATGCCGCTCAATATCCCATCACGGGCTATGTGATCCGGAAATATGTCAATCCCAGCGACGCCTGGGCAGGCGACGCAGCACGGCGCCTCGGCAAATCGTACGCCATGATCCGCTATGCCGAGATCCTGCTGTCGTACGCCGAAGCATTGAACCAGCTGGGAAATGAAACCTTTACCATCGACGTGGACGGCGTGCAGCAAACCTTCAGCCGGGATGTCACCGAAATCAAATGGGCGTTCAATCAGGTGCGTTACCGCGCCGGATTGCCGGGCCTGACCGATGCCGAGGTTCCCCACGCCGACCTGGTAATGGAAAAGATCAAGCGGGAACGCATGGTGGAATTTCTTTACGAAAACCGTCGCTATTTCGACGTGCGTCGCTGGGGCGACTACGAAACCTCGGAAGGCGAAACCATCATCGGCATGAATACCGGCGCCGTCAAGGATGCGCATTACCAGCGCGTGGTGCCGGGAAGTTCCCGTATAGCGCGGCGAATTGTCGACCGGAAAATGATTTTCGTACCCATACCTAAAACAGAGATGAAACGTCTGCCGTCTTTCGATCAAAACCCCGGATGGTAATGTATTTCATACCTTTTCTCTCATCAATATATAAGAAAATAAAATTATCAACAGATGAAATATTTGAAAATATGCATGATTGCGATGATTGCAGTCGCGATGAACGCCTGCGACCGCGATGAAGTCTTCGAGCGGGAGCAATACAAGCAAGTGATCGCCCTGCTGAGCGAGGGCGACTTCAACATCTTCGCCGAGGAACACGACCCCGCCACAGCCGATGAAGAAGGCTATACCGACGGTTATATTGCAGCGTCGTGCGGCGGCGCCCTGCCCACAACCCAACCCGTTACGCTCAACATCACCGAGGATGCCGATTTGTTGCAGCAATACAACAATATCAATTTCGCAACGGAATCCTACAAGTATGCCCTGTATCTTCCGTCCGACAGATACATGATCGACCATCCCGTCATCGCCATCAAGCAAGGCGAACGGAACGGACGAATGAAGATCCGGATACGCGCCGGCGGTCTGTCGCCCGACTCTGTTTACCTCATTCCCCTTCGTGTGGACAAGTGTTCGGCATACGAGTTGAATCCCAATAAAAGTATGGTGCTCTATCGTGTATATCCGGTAAACTTTTGGGCTTCCACAAAGACTGTTCCCGTTTATTCCCATCGGGGTATCCTCCTGGAAGACGGAACAACCGCTCCCATCAACACCATGATGACCAAACAGATGCTTCCGGTGTCGGGTAATGAGGTACGGATATTCGCCGGCAACAAGATCGTTACTACAGCCACGGCGAGCATCATCGAAAAATGGGCGATGCGGCTTTCGATCGACGACAGCGGCAACATCGCCATCCGGCCGTGGAGCGACTCCTACTTCGGATTAAAGGTCGCTCAGGTGGACGGGGATCCCGATTATCCGAATGTCGTCAAACTTGTTGACGACGGGTACGGCAAAACCTTTAAAACCTTTCTGCTATGTTATGATTATGTCGATTCCGACGATGGTGTCACCAGATACAGGATGAAAGAAGAGTTGAAAATTGAAAATATAATAACCGTAAAATAAAACAAGCATGAAGAAGATGGAAAAAATATCGAATTATGGGAAGATTTTTCTCCTGGTTGCATGGGTGAATCTAACCTGCGGATGCGTCGAGCTCGACGATTTCAACATCACCGAAAAGCCATACGTGGACAAAAGTTCGGTGGAACTGTACATCGGCGAAGGGGCGGGCGATCGCGACCGGATACAGTTGAAAAGCGCTCCGGATGGCAGGCAGTATACATGGACAAGCCTCGATCCGTCTATCGCTACGGTCACGCAGACAGGGCTTGTAACGGCGCTGAAGGAAGGATTTGCCGTGATTGCCGTTGCTTCCGGCAACGACCAGACGAATGTGAATGTGTGGGTGCGGAACTGGATTCCGCTTGAAGATTTTACATTAGACAAGCAGCAGGTCGAAGTGAAAAGGCTGGACAAAGCACAGATCGTTGCCATTCCTGTTCCGCAAAATGCTTCGGTAACCGACATCCGGTGGACCTCTTCCGATCCCGGGGTAGCAGCAGTATACGACAACGGATGGATCGTGGGCAATGAAATAGGGAACGCCATCATTACCGCCACCAGCGCCGACGGCAAGGAACAACAGGTAACGGTAGAAGTGGTGCCGGCCACAGCGAGATTTAAGATCACTGCGGCGAACATACCGGGCTATGCTGCGGGTAACGCCGGGACGATCGGTTACAGTTCGCAACATGGAGGATATGTCGTTTTGAATCTGTTTGACGAAAATATCACTACGTTTTGGCATGGTAACTATACCGCTCCCGTATCCACCTATCCGCACTGGTTCATTGTGGATCTGCGCCGTACCGTGATTATCACCGAACTGATGATGCAAAAACGACAGGAGGGCGCAGGTCAGAATTTCCGCTCGGCTACCGGTTTCTATTTTTATACATGCCCGGATGTTCCCGTTGATCAAAATGATCCCGAACACGGCTATCCCTGGGTGCTTCAGGATGAATTTGTGTTCAACTCCCAGACAAACGCGGAGCAACATTACCTGTTCGAACCTTTGGAAGCGCGTTATGTCTTGATATACGTCGGCCCCGAACACAGGGATCCGGGTGGCGCGGGAAATGCTTACATCCAGCTTGCCGAATTCGGAATATACGGTTATTAGTCATTGACCCGGATAGATGAACGCAAAAGCATCCAACCAAAACATACTGTGTTTCTCCAAAAAACGCAGTATGTTTTTCCAAAAAGTACACTGTACTTTTCCAAAAATACACTGTACTTTTTTAAAAATACACTGTACTTTTTATCCGGCAGTAATACCCTTCAATGACAAACTGTTACAGATCATCAAAATTAATATCAGTATCAAATATCTTTATTCTTTTAATTTTTAAATAAAAACAAATACCTATGAAGTACAAATTAATCCCCAGGAGCAATCCGCAGGACAGGAATGCAGCTCCCAAATATTACGCGAAACCGGTATATGCCGGCAGTATGGATTTGAAAAGCATCAGCAGGGATATTGCCGATCTGTCGTCGCTCTCGCCGGGCGATGTGTATAATGTGCTGGTGAACTTTGTGAACCTGCTGCCCAAAAACACGGGTAAAGGGTTTAAAATCTCGCTGGGCGATTTCGGTTCGTTCCGGGCATCCTTCAGCAGCGAAGGAGTGGACGATCCCAAACAGTTCAACGCCTCCATGATCCGCGGCAAAAAGGTGCTTTACCTGCCCGGCAAAGAAGTCAAAAAAGGACTGGACGATATGCGGTTCGAACAGGAATAAAACGAGGGAAAATGAGTCATTTCTCTTAACGTTCTGCGGCACAAGCCGGACAAGTGGTCACTAAAAGGGAAAGGCGGCAAGGAGTTAACTCTAAACGAAATATTCCGAGCCGCCTGTTCTCCCTTTTAAAAATTTCAGGATCATTGATGATTGTAGCCGATGACCAGATGCTTTTAAAATATGGTTGTTTTTGTCACACGAGATGTATATGAACTTAAAATATTATCTGTGAATAAAATATCGATGCATCACAAATGCATTTACCTGGCAGATATCGTTTTGTTCGGCCTGATGTGTGGTATTTCCCTGTTTGCAGTATCCGAATTATTTGTAAACCGGGAGATAACAGCCAAATGGTTTGGATTGATATTAACTGTCTCCTTTGCCGGAATATTGTGGCATATACTGCACAGAAATGTTTATGCGCCGGTACAGCCGGTATTTATGCTGATCGCAGCATGTTTGATTCTTGTTCCGCTTCGGGATGGGTATGTTTCAGGATTCAATTTGCGATTGCTGATTTTCCCGGGCGGACTGTTGCTTATGCTGTACTTTCTCATCCAAATGACAGAGACTTATCCTGCCTCGGATTCTTTCAGGCTTATTACTGCTGTTGTAGTTGGTATGGCTGGTTACGGCTTATTGCAATATGCCGGAATATTCCGGACTTTAAACCCGAATTTCAGGATAACGGGCGGTTTTGATAATCCTGCCGGATTTGCAGCCGCATTGAGCATTACACTGCCGTATGCTGTTTACCTGATACGGGAAACTGCGGGCAGAACCAGATACATTTCAATGGCGGCCTTTGCGGTGATCCTGTCGGCAATTGTCCTGTCGGGCTCGCGTGCGGCGGTAACGGCATGTCTTGTAGTTGCCGTATGTTACCTGTGCTGCAGGTTTTCGGGCATAAAGCTTCGCAAATGGATGCCTCTTGCAATAGCTGTTTTGCTTATTGCGTCTGCAATCATGCTTTACTTCCTGAAAAAAGATTCGGCGGACGGCCGTTTACTGATATGGCAACGCACATGGGATATGATACGGGATCACCCCATGATGGGACACGGACAGGGTGCGTTTCAGGCAAAGTACATGCTGTATCAGGCCGGTTATTTCGAAGCGTATCCCGACAGCAGATACGCTTCACTGGCCGACAATGTGCTGCACCCTTTTAACGAGTACCTGCTGGTATGGTCCGAACACGGTATCGCAGGACTGTGCATATTCGCTTTACTGGGATTTATGCTGATCCGTAGCTACCACCGTTCTCCCGATTTCACGAAATTTATTGCCGGGCTAAGCCTGTTGGCGGTCGTGGTTTTCTCATTTTTTTC
>JAISCQ010000189.1 GCA_031265445.1 Bacteroidales bacterium | reverse complement strand
CCGCTGCCGTATGCGTTATCGGGATTTTGGTAATGAATCCCCAGGTAACGGCGAAAACGCATGATGTCCGATGCCAGCTTGGCTTTCTGCAGCTCGATCATCACGGTCTTGAACTTGCCTCCCGGAAGCGCTATGCGCGCGGAGAAATCGAAGCGGCATACAGTGTACTGCGTTGACTGTTCCGCTTCTACCTTCGCTTTCTTTTTCCCGTCCTTTCTAATACGGGCGGTACGTTCCTGAGATGCAAAATCCAGCTCTACTACCTCTTCCTGAATGATGGCCGAGAGAAAAGCCTTAGCCGCCTTATTGTCCTCCATCATGAACTTGAAGGCTACATCGTATATGGGATTCGCGATATGCATGTCCGTTTTATTTCTTGGTTACTTACGGTTACAAACGTACATAAAATTATTTAATAATAACTGTTTACGTTTGTGAACATACCTATCATGTCCGGAAGTTTTTCATTTTGCCCCATATCAAGTACATTTGCATTTTCATTTGGTACATTGCTTTTCATCGACGTCATATTGCCATTAGCGCTTCCGCGAAGTTTCACCTATTCCGTTCCCGACGACCTGACAGCGCAGGTACAAAAGGGTGTTCGGGTAATCGTTCCGTTTGGTGCACGTAAGTTCTATTCGGCCATTGTCCGGGAAATTCACAGCCGCAACACCGCGCCGTATACCGTCAAAGAAATAGTGTCGGTATTGGACGAATGTCCTGTGGTGAACGATTTGCAGATACGGCTGTGGCATTGGATCGCCGATTATTATATGTGTACGGTCGGCGAAGTGATGAAAGCTGCCATACCGTCGGGATTGAAACTGGAAAGCGAAACCAGGGTGTTCTACAACGAGGCTTACGTGCAATGCGACGAACTGAGCAAACACGAGGAAGAAGTGCTGGACATCATGCACCGCAAAAAATGTCTCCCTGTGAGCGAAATCGCCACCATCTGCAAGCATGGGAGCCTGATGCGCGTGGTGCAGTCGCTGGTCGACAAAGAAGCCTTGTGGGTGGAGGAAGTGATTGCCAGCCGCTACAAACCCCGCTTCGAATCCTGCGTGCGGCTCCACCCGGCCATGGATAGCGAAACAAAGATGAAAAACGCATTCGATGCATTGGAGAAGGCTCCCAGGCAGTTGGAGATACTGATGAACTTTGTGCGCTTATCGGGCGTATTCTCGGGGCGGCCGCAGCACGAAGTCACCAGAAAGGAACTGTTACAGGCCGGCGATGCCCAAACCGAAACGCTCCATACCCTTGCTAGGAAAAAGATATTAGAGTTTTATACGAAAGAAGTGTCGCGGCTGGGTTTCGGCACCTCCGGCGAGGGCGATCTGCCCAAACTGACCCCGCACCAGCAGACTGCCATAGAGCAGATATATGAGGCATTTACCACGAAAGACGTGGTGCTGTTGCATGGGATCACCTCAAGCGGAAAAACAGAAATCTACATCAGGCTGATCGAAGAACAAATTCGCCGGGGCCTGCAGGTATTGTACCTGTTGCCCGAAATAGCGCTCACGGCGCAAATCATCGACCGGTTGAAAATCGTATTCGGCAGCAAGGTCGGTATCTATCATTCCAAATTTCCCGACGCCGAGCGGGTGGAAGTGTGGAACAACATCGGTAAACCCGGTGGTTATCGTGTTGTATTGGGTGTCCGTTCGAGTATTTTTCTGCCGTTTGCCAACCTTGGCCTGGTGATTGTTGACGAGGAACACGAAAATACTTACAAGCAGTCCGATCCGGCGCCTCGCTATCATGCCCGCGATGCAGCCATTGTACTGGCATCCGTGCATGGCGCCAAAACCCTGTTGGGAACGGCCACTCCCGCCATCGAGAGCTATTACAACACACAGAAAGGAAAGTATGGCCTGGTGGAATTGCAGCAACGTTACGCCGGCATGGATCTGCCGGAAGTACAGATTGCCGATACCGCACTTGCACGGAAGCAGAAAAAGATGCAATCGCATTTCCATCCCGACCTGTTGACGGGTATTGACGAAACATTGAAAGCGGGAAAACAGGCCATCCTGTTCCAGAACCGGCGCGGATTCGCCCCCTATGTGCAATGCCGCGTATGCGAGCACATCCCGCGTTGCGAGTACTGCGACGTAAGCCTCACCTATCACAGGTTTTCCGACCGGCTGGTGTGCCACTATTGCGGCTACAGCATCGAGAACATACACCAATGCCCGGTTTGCGGCGGACTGGACGTCAACACCGTAGGGTTCGGCACCGAAAAGATCGAGGATGAGTTGCAGCTGTTCTTCCCCCATGCGCATATTGCCCGGCTGGACCTCGACACCTCGCGCACCCGCAACAGTTACGAAAAGATCATTGCCGCTTTCGAGGAAGGAAAAACAGACATACTGGTGGGCACGCAAATGGTCACCAAGGGATTGAATTTCGAAAATGTGCGCCTGGCCGGAGTTCTGAATGCCGACAACATGCTCAGCTTTCCCGATTTCCGGGCACACGAACGCAGCTTCCAGTTGATCACACAGGTGAGCGGACGTGCCGGACGTGCCGGTGAACGCGGACGGGTGATCATTCAGGCATCCAAACCGCAACACCCGATACTGCATTACGTCATCGCTAACGATTACGCCAACATGTACGCCTCGCAGCTTGCCGAACGCGAAAAATACAAATACCCGCCGTTCTACCGCTTGATCCGCCTGACATTGAAACACAAGAATAAGGATACGCTCCACCTGGCCTCCAGGGAATTGGCCGAATACCTGGTACAAATCTTCGGACGGCGCGTGTTGGGACCCGAAGCGCCCGTTATTTCGCGTGTACAGACCTATTACCTCGAGAATATCCTGTTGAAAATCGAAAAACAGGCATCAGTACAAAAAGCAAAGACGCTTTTGGCCGAAGCCATCAACAACATCCGGAGATTACCGGCATACAAGTCGTTGCAGGTAGTAGCAGACGTTGACCCGATGTAGAACTTCCATGAGCCTCTATTTCTTTCCCGGCAGCAGTTTTTCCAATGCATACATTTCATCGCGCAAGCGTGCCGCTTCCATGAAATCGAGTTCCTTGGCAGCCTTTTGCATCTTGCGTTTGGTTTGTGCGATGGTCTTTTCGAGGGCGTCGCGGGTCATGTATTTCACTACCGGTTCAGCCGCCATATCAATTTTTCCCGACTCGGCGTACACCTGTTCCTGTTTCCTGTTTTCGGGAGAGATTCCCCGGTCGCCCATGATCGAATTCAATATTTTGACGATCTGCTTGGGAGTGATACCGTTCTTTTCGTTGTATTCCAACTGTTTTTTCCGTCGACGGTGCGTTTCGTCAATGGTGCGTTGCATGCTGTCGGTGATCTTGTCGGCATACATGATCACCCGGCCGTTGATGTTACGGGCGGCGCGGCCCGCAGTCTGTGTCAGTGAACGTTCCGAACGCAGGAAACCTTCCTTGTCCGCGTCGAAGATGACAATGAGCGACACCTCGGGCAAGTCCAAGCCTTCGCGCAGCAGGTTGACGCCCACCAGCACGTCGAAATGTCCGGCACGCAAGTCCTCCATGATCTCCACACGTTCCAGCGTATTCACATCCGAATGGATATAACGGCAACGGATGTTTGCCTTGACCAGGAAGGAGGCCAACTCTTCGGCCATGCGTTTGGTGAGCGTCGTCACCAGCATTCGTTCGCCACGCTCCACACATTGATGCGCATTTTCCATCAGGTCGTCGATCTGGTTCAGGCTGGGTTTCACATGGATCAGCGGGTCGAGAAGTCCCGTGGGACGGATCACCTGCTCGACGACCACCCCTTCGCTCTTTTCCAGTTCGTAGTCGGCCGGCGTAGCGCTCACGTAAATAGTTTGTCCCACCAGCGCTTCGAACTCCTCGAACTTCAACGGGCGGTTGTCGATGGCTGCAGGCAGACGAAACCCGTATTCCACCAGGTTCAGCTTGCGTGAATGATCGCCGCCGTACATGGCGCGTATCTGCGGAATGGTGACATGGCTTTCATCAATCACCGTGATAAAATCCTTGGGGAAATAATCCAACAGGCAGAACGGACGCGTACCCGGCAGCCGGTTGTCGAAATAGCGCGAATAGTTTTCGATACCCGAACAGTACCCCAACTCGTGCATCATTTCAAGATCGTAAGTTACGCGGGTTTCAAGACGTTTGGCTTCCAACTGGCGGCCATCGGCGCGGAGGAAATCAACATGTTTCAACATGTCGTTCCGTATATTATTGAAAGCCGACTGTTGCCTGTTCTTGGTCGTGACAAAAATGTTGGCCGGGAAGATGCGTATTTCTTCGAGCCTGTCCTCCGGATAGTTGTTGACGGGATTGAAAGTGTAAATGTCCTCGATTTCGTCTCCCCAGAACACGATCCGGCAGGCTACGTCGCGACAGGCAAGGTAAATATCCACCGTATCGCCTTTCACACGGAACGAGCCGCGCTTAAATTCGTACTCGCTCCTGAAATAAAGGCTTGATACCAGCCGGTGCAGGAACTTGTTGCGGTTGATGGTCATGCCCCGCTTGACGTACACCGTATTTTCATGGAAATCATCGGGATTACCGATGCCATAGAGACACGATACGGACGATACCACAATCACATCGCGTCGCTCCGACAGCAACGATGAGGTTGCGCTCAGCCGCAGCTTCTCGATCTCCTCGTTGATCGACAAATCCTTTTCGATATAGGTATCCGTAGACGGGATGTAGGCTTCGGGCTGGTAATAATCGTAGTACGATACGAAATATTCCACGGCGTTTTTTGGAAAAAACATCTTAAATTCGCCGTACAACTGCGCTGCCAGTGTCTTATTATGGCTTAGTATCAATGCCGGACGTTGCAGTTGATTGATCACATTGGCAATGGTAAAGGTCTTGCCCGATCCCGTGACACCCAACAGGGTATGATACCGCACGCCTGACTCCATCCCCTCCACAAGCTGGCGGATGGCATCGGGCTGGTCGCCGCTCGGTACGAAATTAGAAGTGAGTTCGAACACTCTTTGTTATTTTTTTGATGAACGATTACCGAACACTCGATAATTCGCTTCAAATATGTCGTTTTTACGTTGATTACTTCACGCGCCCACGATGGTAAGCGTTTTACCGTTCACGGTTTCCTTTTTTATATAGAGCTTATCCTCCCATTTGACGGTCTTACGGCGGTCGAATACCACCATCCAGCCTTCGTCGCAGCAATGCAGATCCATGTAACCGGCGGTCTGGTCGAGACCGTCTTCCACATATTTTTCCCCGTAACGTATCTTCAGTTCTATCGGATACTTTTTATCGTTATATATCATCATAAGGTCAAGACGTCCGTTCCCCGACGCCATGTCGCGAAATATCTGACCGCCGCCGTTCACCACGCGCTGCAGAAACGCCATCATCACGAGTAAAGGCCCGGCTTCGGGATAATCGCATTTTTCTAACCAGACAGCGCTATTCCGATGCCAGAACTTTTGGAAATCGCGCATCAGATAATCGACGTCTATATGGCCGTCCGGTTTCAGATAGCGGGGTATCTGATAAGGATATTTCGGGTTTTGCAATGTTTCCTGCATGGAGAACGACAGTTTGCGGATCATCACTTCGGCATAAATCGGATTGGCAGGTCTTATCTGAGCGTTTTCATCTATGCGAATCAGGCCCAAATCCCCTGTGTATAAAAAATCGTCCGATCCCCTGTCGATAAACTCTTTGCCGATAATCATCGGTTCTATTACGCTGCGCACACGGTCTTCCTTCAGCCGTTCGAGCAGGCTGTCGATATGCGCAGGACGATTCAGGATGATGTTTTGAATCGCCTGACTCACTAATTCTGCCTTAACGGGCTTTGTGTAATCCGATTGCAGGATTTTCACAGTTACTTCGCGGGCAATCGCATTCACCAGCCAGGGTTGTCCCTGCGTCTGTTCATATACCAGTTCTATAGCGTCGTCTTCGAAGATTTGTCCGCTTTCACCGGTATGCTGCCGATATAATTGGGTAATCTCTTCTTTGGTGAAATTCTTCAAAGTGTATGTTTCCGTGACAATATTAAACGGACTTGCGTCGCCCAGTGTTGCGCTTTCGGGACGTACTTGAGCCTTGTAGTCGCGAATATTGCGCATGCCGACCAGGGCTACCGAATGAACAAAAGCCCGTTCCGGACGACCGTTGTACCCGTCGCGTAATTGCCGGAGAAAAGTAATCAGTGTTCCTTCGCTTAAACAGTCCACTTCGTCGAATAAAATCACCAGCGGTTTATCCAGCAATTTACAAAATCGCTTCAGTGACATTTTCAGGACGCCGGTGAAATCTTCATAATCCGCATCTTTGGCAAAATCCGAACAGTGTGGAATATCTGTTTCTTCGACTTCATTCTT
>JAISCQ010000176.1 GCA_031265445.1 Bacteroidales bacterium | reverse complement strand
GAAATTGTAAAATAATAGAGAAATAATATAAATAACTTTTATGATGAAAGATTTTTTTTCAAAGATACGATCCGGGATACCGGCAGTTACCGCTGTTGTACTTGCCTGTATCATGCCGGTTCCCTCCTGCAAGGAACAGGATGCGATGTTCAAACAATATGCAGTGGAAGGCGGCATTCCGTATCTGGGCGCCGTGTCGGGCGCTAAAGCCCGTATCGGGGTAAACCGTCTGGAAGTCAGTTTCAGCGTGACAGATCCCGCAACTGCGAAAGTAGGGATTTACTGGAACGAATACGAAGATTCGGTAATGATAGCGGTTGAGCCGGGAGAACAGGTCAGGAAAATGATAGACCTTCCCGAAGGGCCTTATTCCCTGTTTATTAAATCCTACGATGCGCAGGGAAATGCCTCCAATCCGTTTGAGTTGATCACAAGGACGGTGGGAGCAAAATATCTTGCAACGCTTGCACATCGCAGTTTCAAAAAGAAAACGACGGGTTTCAATTCCGATCTTCGTATTGAATGGGAAACTGCCGCCGGCGATGCCCGCTTCACCGATCTTGTTTATACCGCAACGGACGGTACGGAAAAAAGCCTCCGGATTGGAAACGGCGTCAGCGAGACGCAAATCGACGACTATAAACAGGGTACCGTCTTCCGGCGAACGACGTACTACAGTCCCGACAACCTGTGGCTGGATTCCATAACGCCCGCCCCCCGAACGGAGAATGAACTGACGGTGGATAAAAGGCTGGGAAGAGTCATCGCCTATTCTACCCAGACAGGCGGAGAGGAAGCGGCCAAGTTCTACGACGACGATGCGAATACGGTCTGGCAGACGGGTAACAGCTATCCCGAATATATAACGATAGATCTGGGCGTAGAAGTACCCGTCACAGGTTTCAGCGTCGTCCCTTCCATCAAACATACCGACGGCAAGGCAGACCCCAGGGCGCCCACGACGGTAAGATTTGAAGTCAGCACAGACAATGACGCCTGGACAAGCCTCGGAGCGTATAACTACGATAACGGTACCTATTTTTACGAGCGTCTCTTTGAGGTGGAACAGACCAGCGCCCGCTATGTGCGCTTTACCGGCGTCGAATGTACCGGCGCACCCTTGTATGGCAACGGTATCGGCGGCCCGAACACGGTAAAAATGGTTCTTGCCGAACTGAACGTTAACTTCAAGCTGGGCGACTGACCGTATTTACACAGATTTAGACTTACCGGCCCGCGGATTCAAATCCGGGGTCGGCAGGTTTAAACCTGCATATTTGATGAACATAACACTAAAACGGATCATTAATTTAATCGGCAATGAAAAGAACAGTATTTCTTACGGCCGCCATCGTATATATGGCGTTGAATAACCTGCATGCAGGCCATCCGAATGGATGTGATTTTATCAGGCATTCCGGCAACAAGCCGGGCAGTACGGTATCTTTACCCGTCGAAGACCGGCAATATCCGCTTCCTCCGGGAGCAGTCCGACTGTCGGGATTTCTCGAAAACGATATTCAAAATTCCATTGAACACTGGAACAGGGGCGTACTGCCTTATGCCGATTTTGTCGATTTTTTCCGTAATGGAAGAAACCTGCTTGCTCTTGGCGAGATATGGGGCAAAGCGGTACGTTCGGGCTGCATGTTCTATCGTTACACGCACGATCCCGAACTGAAACGGATACTCGAAGCGACGGTAAAGGATATGATGACCACGCAACAGAGTAACGGCAGTATCAGTTGCGTCCGCATCAACCAGCAGCCCGACGGTCGCGGCGGCGATTTATGGGAACGCAAATACGTCATGCTCGCTATGGAAGAGTATTACGAGTGGGTACATCCCGACCCGGAGGCGCTCGAAAGCCTGAAGAAACAGGCCGACTGTATCATCGAACAAATCGGCAACCCGCCCAAAACGCCGATTACCGAACAGGGCTGGAGCGCGACCGGGATTGAATCGAGCACGCTGCTTGAGCCGTTTGTACGTCTGTACCGGATCACCGGCGAACAGCGTTATCTCAATTTTGCCGCATACATCATCGAAGCCGGCGGAGCAAAGGGTAACGACCTGTTTCAACAGGCATACGACAATGTCGAACCCTGCAATATGGGACTTCCCTATCCGAAGGCTTACGAAATGACCTCGCTTTTCGAAGGCGCTGCGGAGTATTACCGGATGACGGGAGACCGGCGTATCAAACAGTCGATTCTCAATTATTTTAAGAACATCAAAGAAAAGGAAATCACCATCATTGGCAACGGCGGAGGCCGGGCCAGCGGCGAAGAATGGAACAGCATGGCGTCCGAACAGAGTAATCCCGATATTACCCGTATGATGGAAACCTGCATAGGCGTCACGTGGATAAAGTTTTGCAGCCAAATCCTGCGTTTGACCGGCGATGCTTCGCCCGTGGACGAAATGGAAAAATATATCTACAACGGTCTGCTTGGCGCCATGAAGCCCACAGGCGACGGGTTTAACTACGTCAATCTGCTAAACGGTAAAAAGATGAACGACCCCGGCTGGGGCTGGCATTTCGACAACGGGAAACTGCATGTTACCTGCTGTAACCTGAACGGGCCGATGGGACTGGCGTATATCCCGTATATTGCCGTGACCGGCTCAAAAGAAGGACCCGTCATCAACCTCTACAATGCGGCAACGGTGGATATGAGCACTCCCGCCGGACAAAATCCGTTGAAACTGGCTATTGAAACCGATTATCCGCAGTCGGGCAAAGTACTGGTAAAGGTAAGTCCCGACCATCCGGAAACGTTTACCTTGAAACTGCGTATTCCGTCGTGGAGCGAAAACACGTCCGTGAAAGTAAACGGAAAGAAACAGACCGTTACGGCAGGCGCATACGCCGATATTACCCGTCAGTGGAAATCCGGCGACCGCGTCGAAATCATTTTCGACATGAAATGCAGAGTGATGCTTTCTCCGCACGGGACGAACCGCAACGGCGACAATATGCAGGCGGTGATCCGGGGGCCGATTGTCCTGGCGCGCGACGAGAATATGGATAAGGATTATGATCAGCCGGTCACCGTCAAAGTAGACAAAACCGGTCTGGTGAAAGCCGTCAGGACGAAACCGACGCTTGCCGGTACGCGCATGGAGTTTATTGTCCCTACAACACAGGGAACAATCCGCATGACGGACTATGCTTCGGTAAACGGATGGAACGGCTCGCAGATTTGTACATGGTTGAAAAAAAGTGAGAATTAAGAATGAATATGAAAACAAATACATTAAGATTACAGTTAACTGTAATTCTTTTTTCGGCGATGGCAGTCTTACTGATTGCCTGTAGCGGAAGCGAAGGCGAAGGCGGCGATGAAACGGTCGCCATGACGGATATCATCATCGCGCCCGCCTCAGTCGACGTCAGGGTAGGCGAGACTTTGCAGCTGACAGCTGCGCCGTCGCCTGCCGGTGCTACCGGGCGATCGTTCGAGTGGATTTCCAGCGACCCGGATGTGGCCACGGTTTCGGCGGACGGTCTTGTCGCCGC
>JAISCQ010000112.1 GCA_031265445.1 Bacteroidales bacterium | reverse complement strand
AGTGGAACAGCGTAACAGTTACCAGCCGTTCCTGCCTGTAACCATGCGGCTGAAAGCCGGAACGGTTTTTATAACGTTTCCTGCCCTGTCAGCGGTCTTGACCCTGACAGCGGTGGTATGCGTAGTAGCGGTTTCAACCCTTCCACGGCTGGCTAATTTGAATTGCACCCTTGCAAGGGATTTTTTTTTAATATACATTTGGTGCCAATAAATTATAAACCGCTCCACAAGGGCATAAAACAGTAAAAAATATGGGACTGTTCGATTTTTTTAAAAGGCGCTATACCACCGACAGAGGTGGAAAAGGTTACGCCGACCTGTCAGGGTCGCCAGACCTGACAGGGTCAATAGGAATGACAAACCCTTGACGGCATGCTGGCGTTACATCCGATTTCGGTGTTGGAGCTAAAGCCCCAATCATTCTGGCTAAAGCCCCAATCGTTCTGGCCACGGCCTAAACTGTTTTGGCCGGCCCCGGACGACTGTAATGCGATTCAAATTCAAAATTAACCGATTGATGATTTCGATGCACGCAAAAGCAATTCAATACGTCTTTCTGCTCCTTGCCGCAATGCTGTCGGCCTGTCGCGATCCCGCCCCTCCTCCCGCATCGTCTTTTTATTACTGGAAAACCGTTTTCCAGCTTCGACCCTCCGAACGGGAAGCATTAACGGCTAACGGCGTCGAGCGGCTGTATATCCGCTATTTCGATGTGGTACGGCGCCGGGATCATCCGGGCAACCGGCCCGAGGCGACGGTAGTTTTCAGGGACGGCATCCCACGGGGCATGGAAGCCGTTCCGGCAGTTTTCATCATGAACGATGCGCTGGCCGAATCGCCGGCTGACAGCATGGAATCGCTGGCCGCGCATATATACGCCCGCATCGGGATGGTGAACCGCATGTACGGAATCGCAGACATCGCGGAGATTCAGATGGATTGCGACTGGAATGCATCAACGCGCGACAGGTACTTTGCCCTGTTGCAGTCCATGCGCGCCATGCTGCAGCGGGACGGACTGCAACTCTCGGCCACGCTGCGCCTGCACCAGTTCAAATACCGCAAAACCACAGGAACGCCGCCTGTAGACAGGGTGACGCTGATGTGCTATAACATGGGGCGCCTCACCGAATACGGTTCCCGAAATTCGATACTCAATATTACCGATGCGCAGGATTATATCCGGGGAACGGACATTTATCCCGTTCCGGTGGATATTGCCCTGCCCCTGTTCGGCTGGGGCGTATGCTTCGACAGTAATCAAAAATACCGCGGACTGATCAGCGGCTTATGCGCAGAAGAGATGCAGCAGCCGTATTTTACGGAAATAGCGCCGGGAATATACCGGGCCGACAGCGCCGTTGTCCTGCGGGGATCCTGCATCCGCAAAGGCGACCGCATCCGGCCGGAGGAGCCGTCCATCGACGAAATACGGCAGGTAGCGCGGCTGGCAGCCTCCCGGATAAAAAGATCCAAATATGTGATCTGGTATCATCTGGATTCGCTACTTTTGCAAAAACATCCTGATCATGAACTTCAAAAGACTGTTGATCTGTTCCGTTAGCCTGGCGGCGATGTCGGCGGCGGCTTATGTGTTTGCCTGCGGATGGTTTGTCGATCCGGATACGGGCTACACCAGCTATTTCCGCAGGGATATTCCCGAAAGGAACAATTATTACTACAGTTACCTGAATCATTACAGCCGGGACGCCAATGAAACAGTCGACAGGCAGGAAAATATCCGCGAATGGAAGAAACACCTCGGCGGGCGGATTGCCGATGAAGATGTGGAAAAGCTCCTTTATGCCATACCTCTGGCCGAATTGCAGGAGATATACCGGAAAGCCGACGGTCGGCGGTGGGATCAGATTACGGGCGAATGGGCCGATAACGGCGCGATGCGGGGAATCACGCGTTCCAGGGATATGAATACCCTCCGCTACCTGCTGTATGCCAAAGCCTGTGAGCAACAGGCCGGGAAACGTACCGAAAGCTGGGACGCCCCGACGGTCGATCCCGGAAAACAGGATTCGCTGCTGCAACGCGGCCTGGAGCTTTACCGGAGTTCCAAGCCCGGGTTCACGCGGTTGCGCTGTGCGTTCCAGGTGATCAGGATGGCTTATTACTGCGGTCGCAACGAGGATTGCGTGCAGTATTACCATGAGATGATGAAGCCTGACAATCCGTCGAAAACACTGGCCGAATGGTGGGCTATGGCGTTTTATGCAGGCGCTCTGGAGTCTTCGGCAGAGGCCGCTTACCGGTATTCCGTGGTTTTTGCCCGCTGCCCGCGCTACAGCTCCCAGGCGATGACATCGTACCGCTGGCTCGCCGGCGAACTGGATACTGCCGAGGTACTCCTCCTGTGCAGGGACAATTTCGAAAAGGCCGTGGTACACGCCATGACCGGCTTCACCTGCTTTTATCCCACGCTCGAACCGCTGAAGCAGGTGCATCGCCTCTGTCCTGCCTGTCCGTATATCGAAACCCTGCTGATCCGCGAAATCAGCAAGATTGAGGATGGACGGGGCAGCGTCCGTTTTCCGGATAACGATTCGCTCCGCCGTGACTGCTCCCTGTCGCACGCCCGCGAGCTGAAAGACCTGGCCATACGGTATGCCGGCCTGCACGAAGTACAGCAGCCGGCGCTCTGGTATGCCGCCGCCGCTTACCTGGCCTGCCTGCTGGATGAACGCGACCAGGCAGCGCTTTTGATCGACATTGCCGAAAAGGAACATCCTGCGGAAAAAGTGAACGAGCAACTGATGGCTGTCCGCCTTCTGGTCGATACCGAATCGGGGCCGCCGGACAGCGATATGGAAACCCGCATACTGCCGCCGCTCCTCTGGTTAATGGAAAAACGCGAGACGACCGACCCTGCCGATCAGAGCTTTGCTTTCTTCGACCGTACGCTGGGCCACTACCTTGCCGAAACACTGCCCGATCTGTATCTCGCCGCCGGACAGCCCGTCAGGGCGGCTTTGTGTACCGGAATCGCCGAACGGTATTCCACCTTTGCACGCGAAAAGGCGGAGCGCCCTGCCGCTTTTGTGCTGCTCGACCGCCATGCATCGACTGCCCAGCTGCAGGAAATGCTGCGCCGGCTTACAGATGCAGGCGCGCTGTCTCCATTCGAAGCCTTTCTCTACCGGTACAGCAGCTTCGACAGCAATACGGTCTTCGAGCTCATCGGGACAAAGCATTTGCGGGCGCTCCGGTTTGAGGAAGCCGCCGTTTGTTTCAAGCAGCTGTCCGGCGCATCCGACTTTTTCCATTTACCCTGCCATCCGTTTGCCGATCCGCCGTTTGCCGGATGGAAGAACCGCCGGTTACCCGATGATGTATTTGCGTCGTCCAAATTGAGTTTCGCCGTGGAGATGGCCGAATTGCAGGGCCGCGTCAAAACGGGCTCGAAACCGTCTGCCGAAGATTTATATCGCTTTGCCAGCGGCCTGTACCAAATGAGCTGGTACGGAAACTCATGGCAATTGCTGAGCTACGGATGGACATACAGCGACGCGGGAAAAAAAGCATTGCCCGGCGAAGAATTTTACCATTTCTATTGTGTCGATCCCGCAAAGGATTACTACATGCAGGCATTTGAACGTGCACGCGACAGGGATTTCAAGGCGCGCTGCCTTTTCATGGCCTCGCATTGCTACCAGACCGCTGTTACCGACATCTATACCTTCGAAAACGGGAAATATACCTGCGGCGCGTATTTCCGCAACAATCCCTATTTCGATCAGTTATACAGAAAATACAGCCGGACGGCCTTCTACAGAAACATGGCGACAAGGTGTTCCTATCTGGCGGATTTTGAAAAGATGAGAAGATAAGCGATGGATATTTTCAAAAGTTCCGGTAACCGGATGTTCCGCAGGATGGGATATTTTGGCGACCAGTCGGGGATCATCCGCCGTTACCGGCGCGAACGCGGGCATTGGGATGCACATTTGCAGAACACCCGGCAGATAGTCCTGCAAGCCATGCGGAGGAAAGGCCGTAAATCGGCTGCCGTGCTGGGAAGCGGCTGGCTGTTGGATGTGCCGTTGGAAGAGATGAGCCGGCATTTCGAGAAAGTATACCTGTACGACGTCCGGCACCCGGCAGCGGCTAAAAAACAGGTACGTCCACTGGGCAACGTAGAGTTGTGCACGTGCGATATTTCCTGTTTTGCGCGTCCCGTATATCAATACGTCAAACAATACCGTCATAAAAGAACCCGTCCTCCCATTAGCGCGATTCAGCCACAGACCGCATTTGACGCCACCGGTTTCGACTTCGTTTTCTCGTGCAATATCCTCAATCAGTTGGACATTTTGCTGATCGATTACCTGTCCCGCTTTTTTGACCTGAGCCACGAGGAAACGCTTGTCTTCCGCAGCAATGTACAGCAGCGCCATATCGACCTGCTGCCCCGCAACCATTCGTGCATGGTAGCCGATTACGAAGAGATCACCTGCACGCCGGAAGGCAGGGAGATCTCCCGCCGGACTTCGGTACACCATCCCGTCATCCAGCATCCGGACGCCCGGCGCTGGACATGGGAGTTCGACACGAAAATGACTTATTACGATGACCGGAAGACTTATTTGAAGGTGCTGGGCGTGGAAATATAAATATTGCCACTGTCAGGGGAGCGCGCGAAACACCCTGTCAGCGGTCTTGACCCTGACAGTGGCGGCAGGCGTATTTGCGGTTTTGACCCTGTCAGGTCTGGCGACCCTGACAGGTCATTGACGTAAGCTTACGTATCCCGACCTTACAGGGTCGGCAGACCTGTCAGGGTCAATAAGAATAAAGAATAAGGAATAAGTAACAACCCATCATTTTTTTAACATCAATATCATATCCATGAGAACCGTAAATTTTTTATCGGCGGCGATACTGGCCGCAACAGTCCTGGCTTCGTGCAGCAGGAACAGCGAAGACGCGACCGTCAATGACCGTGTAGAGGTACGCTTTTCCGCCAACACGGCTGAGATCCGCACCCGCGTTACCGAAACCGGCTGGACGGCCAACGACCCCGTCGGCATCTACATGATCAAGGCCGATCCCGGCACGCTTGCTTCCGAAAACATCGTTGAAGACGCCGGCAACAGGCAGTACAAAGTCGACGCCGACGGAGCAGGCGCCGTATCGTTTACGCCGGAGGACGGCGACGCCATCTACTACCCCGTGAGCGGCAACGTGGAGTTTATTGCCTATCACCCGTATGCGGCGACTGTGACGTCGGATTTCAAGTTGCCGGTCAGCGTGGCGGAACAAAGCAGCCAGTCGGCCATCGACGCGCTGTATGCAAAAACGAGCGGCGCCTACAACAAAAGTAAAAATCCGGTCGATCTCCGGTTCACGCACAGTCTGGTCAAGCTGGCGTTTACGATCGAGGCCGGCGACGGCGTCGCGGAATCGCTCAGCGGCCTGACGGTGAAAATCACCGGCCAGCAAACCGCGGCGACGCTGGATCTGACCAACGGAACAGTAACACCGTCGGGTGCGGCATCGGCCATCACGGCGAACGCCGTCACGGACGGATCTGCTTACGGGGCCATCGTACTGCCTGCCGGCAGCGTTTCGGGCATGACCTTCACCTTTACCACAGCGGCGGGAGGAACGTACGAGGTGGCAGTACCCGCCGGCAGCTGGGCGTCGGGAAAGAAATATACGTATGAGGTAACCCTGAAAAGGAATGAAGCGGAAATCACCGGCACGGTCGGCGCATGGGGCGACGGCGGCAGTTATCCCGTTACAGGCGCTCCGCAGCATCCTTCCTCCTTTGAGGGCTATACGGGAGATATTGAAGTAGTGTACAGGAATGGATCGACTGTTACCATTGCGGAACACAACCTTAACTATCATGACTCCGGCGAGACCGTCGAGTCGATTACGCTGACCGATCATCCCGGTAAGACCTATCTCATCGGACGTGTTGTCGATGCCGACAATCCCATCAGCCTGAAATTCGACGGCAGCGGCGACCTGCTCTTCCGCGACGCCTCGGCAGACGGCTTTATCCCCATCGGAAGCTACGCCGAGTTCCGGTTGATATCCGATCATACCCAGGACAGCTACCGGCAGGAAGCCGACCTTGACCTGATGGACGAGGAGTGGACACCCATAACGACAACCGGCCAGACCGCTTTCTACGGCGAGTTTGACGGCGCGGGAAAGGAAATATCGAATCTGAAGATCAGTCTGAGCGGAAATTACAAGGGTCTGTTCCGTGAAAATCAGGGCATCATACGCAATGTGCATCTTGTCTCCGGCATGATAACCGCAGGCAGCTACAGTGGCGGTGTCTGCGGAATAAATTCCGGAGAAATCATCTCCTGTAGCAATGCGGCAACCGTGTCGTCGGGAACCGGCCGCGATATCGGCGGCATAGCGGGGTCCAATAGCGGCGCGGTCACCGCCTGCTACAATACCGGCAACGTGGGTGGATACAACGATGTCAGCGGCGTGGCGGGGTACAATCGCGGCATGGTCACCGCCTGCTACAATACCGGCGCGGTGTCGGGAAACAGCAGGGTCGGCGGCGTAGTGGCGTACACTATAGGAGGCGCTGTCACCGCCTGCTACAATACCGGCATGGTGTCGGGAAACAGCTGGGTCGGCGGCGTAGTGGGGCATAATGTTCCTGGTACTTTCACTGTCATCACTGCCTGCTACTGGGAAAGTACTACAGCCGCAAATGATATTGGAGGCGAAAGCGGCGGCGTAAACAAGTTTATGCTTCCCGATTGCTTTACCCCCAGCGGAAGCGATGCGTGGGGAACAGGCGCAGGCGAGGAAAACGGTTACTGGAAGGCGGGTACCACCGATGGCAGCCGGTTGCCGCAGCTGTGGTATGAATAGCGCGCATTTGCCCTTTTTGACCCTGACAGGTCTGCCGACCCTGTCAGGTCGGGCGCTGCTCCCACGCCGGTGCGAAACGCTGACCTGTCAGGCTGCGTTGTAGAGACGCGATGCATCGCGTCTCTGCTGACAGGGTCAACGGAGACGGCGGCGGCGGGTTCTATCACCGCTGACAGGGTCAGAGACCACTGTCAGGGTGTGTACGTCGCTGCCCTGTCAGTGGTCTTGACCCTGACAGCGGCGGTAGAAGTATTAGTTTACGTAAAACGACCTGACAGGGTCGGCAGACCTGTCAGGGTCAACAACAGTAACAAAACTGCCACCGCCGACAGGGTCTATCAACCACTGTCAGGGTAGCGCCGTTGAGCCGGATTTGTAATTCGGCTCGGAACATATCCGGATTTGTAATCCGGATATCTCACCGCAGGCAATTACAAATTGCCTTGTGTTCCGAGCGGCATTACAACTTAGCGAAGCGATCTCACCGTAAGGTAAATGCCGCTCAACGGGGTTGTAGAGACGCGATGCATCGCGTCTCTGCTGACAGTCAACGAAGACAGACATCATGTCCCTTTTTGACCCTGACAGGTCTGCCGACCCTGTCAGGTCGGGCGCTGCTCCCATGCCGGTGCGAAACGCCGACCTGTCAGGCTGCGTAGCTGCTGACAGGGTCAATGGAGACTGCCCTGTGTTCCGAGCGGCATTACAACTTAGCGAAGCGATCTCACCGTAAGGTAAATGCCGCTCAACGGGGGATGGTGCGAAACGCCGACCTGTCAGGCTGCGTTGTAGAGACGCGATGCATCGCGTCTCTACTGACAGGGTCAACGGAGACGGCGGCGGGAATTTCCCTAATTCAGTTTGAAATCCACGCCTGAGTTTTCCAGGAAATCAATGAATTCCTGACTCAAATTAACCCGCTGTTTTCGCGAAAACATTTCCACCACCTGATTCGACTCGTGATCGACGATCTTAAAACGCAGCGTTGCATTGCCTTTATTGGCTTCGGCGCAAATATTCAGTTCGTTCACCCACTCATCGGTAATGCAGTCGAGCGGCAGCATGATCGAGATGCCTTTCAGCATCTCCTGGCGGACATTGCTCAAATAGGTAATGGTCTTTATTTTAGGTTCCAGCTCCTCGCGGTAATTGCGTTGAATGCTCCCCTTGATGAACAGCGGCATGCCTTCGCGGATATAGCTTTGAAACGTCTCGTAATCCTTGCCGAAAAAGCGAAATTCGAACGACCCGCTGAAATCCTCGAGTGTGAGTGATCCCCAGGGTTTTCCGTTTTTACTGATGGCGTTGCGCGCCACGGTCACCAGTCCGGCAATCGAAAACTCCTTGCCTTCGGGCATGGGCGTTTGCAGCTCGGCCAGCTGCGTATGAGCCAGATGTTTCATCTCCAGGCGGAAGGGGTCGAGCGGATGCGCCGAAAGATACATCCCGATCAGGTCTTTTTCGCGGTTCAGCTTCTCGAGGATGCTCCAGTCGTCCGTGCGCGGTATTTCGGGGCGGGTAATGGCTATGGCGTTACTTCCGCCGAAGAGCGAGTTCCGGCTCTCCTGTTTGTCGGATTGCATTTTGTTGCCAAACCGAATCAGCACTTCGGAGAATGTTTCGCCCGAATTGGTCTCGGCAAAGAACTGCTCGCGCTTCACGCCCGGAAAATTGTCGAATGCTCCGGCCTGCGCCAACGCTTCCACGTTTTTCTTGTTGCAGGATTGCACATTGACGCGTTCCACGAAATCAAAAATATCCGTAAAGGGGCCGCCTTTAGTGCGTTCGTCTACAATGCTGGCTACGGCATTGGCGCCAACGCCTTTCACAGCGCCCAATCCGAAACGGATATTGCCCTGTTTGTTCACCGTAAAGGCCAGGTTACTCTCGTTCACATCCGGGCCAAGCACCTCGATGCCCATTCGGCGGCACTCGTCCATGAACTTGGTGATTTCAGTGATGTTCGAGATGTTGCGGCTCAGCACGGCAGCCATGTACTCCGACGGGAAATTCGCCTTGAGGTACGCCGTTTGGTAAGCCACCCACGAGTAGCATGTAGCATGCGACTTGTTGAAGGCATACGACGCGAAGCTCACCCAGTCGTCCCAGATCTTGTTCACCACCTTCTCGTCGTGGCCGTTTTGATGGCAGCCTGCAACAAACTTTTCTTTCAGGGCGTTCATCTTTTCGATGAGCTTTTTCCCCATTGCCTTGCGGAGTTCGTCGCTCTGTCCGCGCGTGAATCCGGCCAGGTCGCGGCTCAAAAGCATCACCTGTTCCTGGTATACGGTAATCCCGTAGGTATCCTTCAAGCGTTCCTCCATGACCGGGATGTCATATTCAATCGGTTTGCGGCCGTGCTTGCGCGCAATAAAGTCGGGGATATAGTCCATCGGGCCGGGCCGGTAAAGGGCGTTCATCGCGATGAGGTCTTCAAACTTGGTGGGGCGCAGCTCGCGGAGATATTTTTTCATCCCGTCCGATTCGAACTGGAACGTACCGGTGGTTTCGCCCCTGCTGTAAAGCTCGTATGTCAACCCGTCGTCGAGCGGGATGGCGTCGATGTCCAGGTCGATGCCGCGCCGCAGCCTGATGTTTGCCAGGGCCTCCTTGATGATCGAAAGGGTTTTCAGTCCCAGGAAGTCCATCTTCATCATACCTACATCCTCAATCAGCGAACCTTCGTATTGAGTGACGAGAATGTCGCTGTTGGTTTCCTTGTCGAATGCGGTACTGATGGGCACGAAATTGGTGAGATCGTCGCGTCCGATGACCACCCCGCAGGCATGCACGCCGGTTTGGCGCACGGTGCCTTCCAGCATCTGCGCGTATTTGATGGTATCGGCAATCAGCGGATCGGGCGAATGGAGCGCCTCCTTCATGGCAGGAACATACTCGATGGCGTTCCTGATGTTCACCTTCTTGTCGCGCGGTATCTCGTCGATCAGCTTGCTCAGCCGGTCGGCTTCGGAAAGCGGCAGGTTTTGCACGCGCGCCACATCCTTGATAGCCGACTTGGCAGCCATAGTGCCGAATGTGACAATGTGCGCCACCCGTTCCCTGCCGTATTTCTCAGTCACCCATTGAAGCACCTGACCGCGGCCGTCATCGTCAAAGTCGATATCGATATCGGGCATTGAAATGCGGTCCGGGTTGAGAAAACGCTCGAACAGGAGGTCGTACCTGATCGGGTCGATATCGGTAATGCGTAGGCAGTAAGCCACAGCCGACCCCGCAGCCGAACCGCGTCCCGGCCCCACGGAAACGCCCATCTCGCGCGCCGCAGTAATGAAGTCCTGCACAATGAGGAAGTATCCCGGATAACCCATGTTTTTGATGGTATCCAACTCAAAATCGATACGTTCCCGCACCTTCTCATCAAGCCTGCCCTGATAGCGTTTTTCCGCGCCTTTGTAGGTGAGATGGCGCAAATACGCATCAGCGTTTTCGAATCCTTCCGGCAACGGAAAGTCGGGCATGATCGGCGCCGAGTTGATGTCGTAAAACGCAATCTTTTCAGCAATTTCGCTGGTATTTTCGAGCGCTTCAAGATGATCCGGGAAGATCGCTTCCATTTCGGCGCGCGTCTTGAACCATTCCTGCTTGGTGTAGCGCATGCGGTTGACCTCGTTCACATCGGTCGCCGTGCTGATGCACAACAGGCGATCGTGCGCCTCGGCTTCGTTCTCGTTCACAAAATGCACGTCGTTGGTGACGATGCATTTTACCCCAAGTTTTTGACCAAGTTCCACCAAAACGGGGTTGATCTCTTCCTGCCGCGGGTATACATCGGTGGCGGCGCCGGGCTTATCGGTCTTGTGACGCTGAAGTTCAAGGTAAAAGTCGTCGCCGAAACGCTCCTTGAACCAAAGGATGGATGCTTCGGCTGCGGCCATGTTGCCGTCCATGATATATCGCGGCACCTCGCCCGCAAGACACGCCGACGAAACAATCAGTCCTTCGCGGTATTTTTCAAGGATTTCCTTATCAATACGCGGTTTGTAGTAAAAACCTTCGATGAAACCAAGTGATACCAGTTTCACCAAGTTGTGATATCCGGTCTTGTTTTTTGCCAGCAATATCAGGTGGTTGCCGCTACGATCCTCCCGGCCTTTCTTATCGAAGCGGCTGGTGGGCGACACGTACACCTCGCACCCGATGACGGGTCTGAACGGGTTCTTTTCCTGTCCCTCGACAAGCGCGGTCAGTGTGGCAATCTCCGCACGTACCTGATCGGTCTGCTCTTCTTTTTTGAGCTTTTCAATCTTTTTGGCTGTCCTGCCGATAATGGATGTGGCGTAGTTAAAAAATTCCTTAACGCCGAACATATTGCCGTGATCGGTAATAGCCATCGCATTCATACCGTCGGCTATGGCTTTGTCGACTAATGCAGGTATCTGCGAAGCTCCATCGAGGGTGGAATACTGGGTGTGAACATGCAGGTGCGTGAACTGGGTCATGATAAGAATAAGATTTTGAAAATTACGGAGATGGCGAATAAATGATCGACCTTTCCGGAAGGGCAAGTTACAAAAAATACGGATGGCCTGATCAGAAAATTTGCTGTATCTCCCGTTTCAATTCGTTGATGGCTTTTTCGGCAATGGGTTGTTCCAGCTCTACAGACATATCCAGTATCTTACGGCTCAATTCAATGGCCGGCATGTCGTCTTCCACCTCTTTGGCAGCATTATTGACGAGCGTAACGGTATAGTTTTTCGCATTTCTTACGTTTTCCCAAGCTTCCGCCGATACATACAAACGTTGCGACAGATTGTGCTCGAACTCTGCCCTGATCGCCTGTAACAGTTCCGTGTGCAACTGTTCGCAGGTTTTGTCCGGGTAGTCGGCGCGCATCACCAGCGAATCGGGCGATATGCGCTCCAGGAGGAGCACCAGTCGTTCGTAGGCTTGCAACCGGATGGGCGTAATCAGTTTTTGATTGCCGCGGATCGCTTTCAGTTTTTGCTGTTTCTCGCTGTTGCGTAAAAACCCGCCCACAATATAATACACTGTTACCAGCATGATCATCGACGGCAGGGTGATTTTGAGAATCTCAATAAAGTCGTTCATCGCTTTTTTATAGTTTTTGACGTTCGAAGTTCAGGATCCGAAGTTTCCCGACCTTGAACCCGGAATACATCCGGATACTCCTCCGCGTAAGAATTCTTTCGGATTTCCATTTTAAGGTTGCAGCAATAATCGTTGGAACGTTATAAGTAATAACGTTCCAACGTCATTGATCATCTATACTGTTTTCAGCGTTTCCACCAGATAATCCCAAAACTTGGCAACCGACGGGATGTTCACCTGTTCGCCGGGCGAATGGGGGTGCTCTATGGTAGGCCCGAATGAGATATAATCCATGTCGGGATAATTCCTGCCGAAAATACCACATTCCAGTCCGGCATGGATCACCTTCACCACGGCCGGTTTTCCGTAAAGTTTTTGGTATACGTTCTTCATAGTTTTCAGTATGGACGAATCGAAATTCGGTTTCCAACCGGGGTACGAACCGCTCAGCATGGTCGATGCTCCGGCCAGTTCGCATGTAGCCGCCACAGCGTGGGCGAGGTCATCCTTAGCCGAATCGACCGAACTGCGCAACAGGCTTATGATTTCCACCTCGCAGCCGTCCGATTTGATGATCGCCAGGTTGGTCGACGTTTCCACCACATCAGGCTTGTCGGCCACCATGCGGATAACGCCGTTGGGGATGGCGTAGATCAGGTTGAGGAGTTTGTCCTGCGAATTTTTGTCCATCACCGTAGCGGGGCATTTAACAGGATTGGCCGTAAAAGTTAAATTCGACTCCACACCCGCCAGCTCGGCAGAAATGGCAGCTAAAAACCCGGCAACCTCCTTTTGAAGTCTGTCCACTTCGGCAGAAGGAACGGTAACCACAGCAAAAGCTTCGCGTGGTATGGCGTTGCGCATGTTGCCCCCGTTGACGGACGATACCCTTAAACCGCAGTTGCGTGCTGCGTTCCAGAGGAAACGGTTCATTAGCTTGTTGGCATTGCCGCGGCCAAGGTTAATATCCAGCCCCGAATGTCCGCCTTTCAACCCTGTCAGGCGGAGTTCGAACGAGGCGGTATCGCTTCCCAATGGTTCCGAAGCGTATGAGAAACGGGATTCGGCATTAATCCCCCCTGCGCAACCGATGTATAATTCCCCTTCTTCTTCCGAATCCAGGTTGATAAACACGGCGCCTTTGAGCAAGCCGGCTTCCAAACCGTTGGCGCCGGTCATGCCGGTTTCTTCATCGATGGTAAACAGGGCTTCCAACGGACCGTGCTGCATATCCTTCGATTCGAGTACCGTCAAAGCTGCTGCCACGCCTATGCCGTTGTCGGCGCCCAGCGTGGTGCCCCTGGCCTTTACCCAGTCGCCATCCACGTATGCTTCAATCGGGTCTTTTTCGAAATCATGCCGTACATCGCTGTTTTTCTGTGGCACCATATCCAGGTGGGCTTGCAATATCACTCCCGGCCGGTTTTCCATGCCCGGAGTAGCCGGCTTGCGGACGATGACGTTACCCGTGGCATCCATCGTGTAATCCAATCCCTGCGCCATGGCAAACTCTTTTACAAACTCGGCGGCTTTACCTTCTTTCTTCGAAGGACGCGGTATAGCGCACAAACCGCTAAAATGCTTCCACAACATTTGTGGTTGCAGGTCTTCCAATACTTTGCTCATATCTTTTTTGATTTTGATTTTTAAGAAGGTAAAGATAGTAAGTAGTATTTGAATTTTGAAATATTTTGAATTTGAAATGACTTGTCCTCGTCAACAGTGAGCGTCAACGCCGTCAGATTTATATGGTTGACGATGATCAAAATTTTCCTGTAAACTTATTCAAACTGTTGATCCCGAAGAAGACGTTTCAGTTCTGCAATTTCCTTAGTCTGAGCTTCGAGCGATTTAGCCTGAGCTTCGATCGTTTTATCCTTTTTTTCAAGCGCTTTATCCTTTTTTTCAAATGCCTTTTTATCCTGTCTTGCTGCTTCCCTGATTACTTCCGTCATTTTCCTGATTTTTTCCTCATCCGCGACAATCAGATCGTAGTCCGACATTGCCCCCGCCTGCATGACAGGAACGGCCGGGTTTCGATACATCATTCTGCCGGATTTTATTTTCTTTGCGGAAAAGTGCAATGCCTGTACCCCGGCCTCAATGAATTTACAGGCATTTTCGGGACCGACTCCGCTGCCGGCCATAATATCAATGCGTCCGGCAGCATATAGCGTCAGTTTCCCGATGATATCGATCCCTTCCGCAGCGGTAGCTTTCTGCCCCGAAGTGAGGATACGGCAGCAGCCGCACACCACAATATCATCCAGTGCACGGAACGGATCAACGGCATGGTCGAATGCCCGGTGAAACGTTACTTTGAGTGGCGCGGCATGTTGCACCAACTCACGGGTGCGGATGATATTGATATGACCATTGGGTTGCAATGCGCCCAACACCACGCCATTGACGCCACAGGATTTTGCATACTCAATATCGTTGTGCATCTGCTCGAACTCGGTATCGCTATAGCAAAAATCGCCGCCGCGCGGACGAATCATCACATAACACTCGATACCCAACAGTTTGCGTGCCATCCGTATGGTACCGGCGCTTGGCGTAAGGCCGCCTTCGGCAAAACCGGAACACAGCTCCACCCTGTCGGCGCCGGCCTTTTGCGCTGATACGGCAGACGCAACCGAAAATACGCATATTTCAAGTTCCGTATGATTCATCCTGGAAAAAATTTCGCCAAAAGTACCTAAAATTGTCGGCTTTTTGTGAGAGAAAAAGTAACCCTGCTTTTCATTTTTACGTATATGGATACATGATTATGTTTTTTATGTTTGAATTAATCGTTCTATCCAATTAAAAGTCCGAAATATGTTGAAAGACAATGGCCCTATTATAAACTCCGATTCATCGGTCATCCAACATCTCAACGAAGAGATTGACCGGCTCCACAGGCAGATAGAAAACCAGGGTATGCGGGATGCGAAACACAAGCGGATCATCATGCATCTGGCGGATGCTGTGTTTGTTGTTAACAAATCGGGAGTAGTGATTGATTGTGCTGTTGATTACGGCACCATCACGAATTTGAGGAAGGATCAAATCATAGGGCTTCATATCTGGGATGTGTTCCGCAACATTCAACTGGAAGACTTCCTGTACAAACGGTCGATGGATATGACCGACTTGCCGCTCCTGCATCAGGCAGCCATCGACGAGCAAAAGAGCACGCAGGTGGTGATGCGGTATGACGGAGAGCAACTGTATACTCAAGCCGAATACTTTATTCTTGAAGAAGGTCGTGAGAAAACGTTTTGCATCGCCATCAGGGACATCACAACCGAGCACCTGCAAAAACATCACATGGAACGCAATCGTGTGCGTCTGAGGATGATGGTGAAACAGCGCACGGAAGAGTTCGACCAGTTGAACCAGGAACTGCTGAAGCTGAATCAAGAACTGTCGGGACAAATCAGGGAAAAGGTGAAGGCGCAGGACGAACTGTCCGAAGTTGTCCGGGCGCAGGCGTTGGCCGACAGCGAGAAACGGTTCAGGAATATTGTCGACAAGTTGCAGGATATGGTGATGATCATTGACGAACGAGGCGATATTACTTATGTAACCCCGTCGTGCCAAACCACGTACGGATACGACGAGGAGGAGCTTATCGGCCGGTCGGCTTATTCGCTCGTGCATCCTGATGATATTTCCAAAGTGAAAGTATATATGCATTCGGTATTGCAATCCGAAGAAATAGCCGATTGCCGCTACCGTATCCGGCGGAAAAACGGCGAATGGGCAAGTGTAAAATTCGTAGCCGTCAATATGTTGCACAATCCGCACATCAGCGGGTATGTGACCACCTACACCGATGTTACCGAACAAACAAGGGCGCAACAGCGTATCGAATATAACCTTGCCAAGCAACAGTTGCTCAACCGCATCATGGTTTCTCTGCAACATGCCGAAATCACCCCCGACATGGTTCATGAAGCTATTGCCGAAGTGGGACGGTTTGCCGATGTGAGCAAGGTGTTCATTTTTGAAAAATCGGATGACGGGAAATCATCGGGGTTAACCTATGAGTGGTGCCATACAGGTATTATTTCGCAAAAAAACAGATTACAGCAAATTCCTGTCGAATTATTCAATCCCTGGACTTTGGGTTTTTCCGGAGGCCTCCTCCTCCGTTATCCCGGCGCTATTGGCAATCCCGAATTAAAAGAGATCAACCCGTACCTGAAAGAAACCGTTTTACCGGAGGATTTGAAAAGCCTGATCACGCTGCCCTTGTTTGTGAATGGCGACTTGTGCGGATATCTCGGTTTTTCGGAATACGACAGCGAACGTACGTGGACCTACGAGGAGGAGAGCCTCCTGATCAATTTCGCACAAATTATTTCATCGGTATTTCAGCGTCAAAAGTCGGGACGGGCGCAATACCTGTTACAGCAAGCGCTCAGGACTGTGTTGGACAATATGCCGTTCCACGTATACGTGGTGGATAAGGGAAACCTTGAAATATTATTCGCCAACCGCGCTGTTCGCGATAACGAAGATAATTTAGGCAATATCCGGCAGGAAATAAAAAATATCAATGTTGGGGCGCATGAGCAATATGACAAAAAATCAGATACGTGGACTTATCGGGTAACGACGCCTGTTACCTGGATAGACGGGCGCCTGGTATACCTGCAGACACTGGAGGATATTACCGAACGAAAGAAGATGGAACTGGAACTGCGCCATGCCAAAAACCAGGCTGAGGAGTCGGACAAACTCAAATCGACTTTCCTTGCCAACGTATCGCACGAAATCCGTACCCCGATGAACGCGATTATCGGCTTCTCTCAATTATTGTCCAACGAAGTTGCATCCGGCGAACAGCAACGGTATTGTAACGTTATCAATGAAAGTTGCAACGTGCTGCTCAAATTGATCGATGACATTATCGATATATCGAAAATAGAGGCGGAACAAATGAAGCTTAGCCTTGCACCGTGCAACCTGGACGAGTTTTTCGACGAGGTGAAAAACCATTACCGGCAACAAAAGAACCGGATACGCAAAGGCAAGGTGGAATTGCTATTCGACGATTTGCCTCATGGTACGATGGTGATTACCGACAAGGCGAGGCTGCGTCAGATCATCGGGAATCTCATGGATAATGCATTGAAATTTACCGATAAGGGATTTATAAAGGTCTCGTGCACCATTCCCGGCGACGGACTTATTCATTTCGCCATCACCGACTCGGGTATCGGTATTCCCGAAGAACAGCAGCAGGTGATCTTCGAACGGTTCAGGCAACTGGAACAATTACGGAACCTGAATGGAACCGGATTGGGGCTGGCTATTTCCAAAAGCCTGGCACAGATGATGGGCGGCAACATGGGTGTGAAATCAGCTACAGGCGAAGGATCAACATTCTATTTTACCATCAGTTACCATCCTGTTGCATAAAATTCGAAATATTAAAGGGCGGGCTGTTTCTTTCCGCATCGGCCGCACAGCCCTTTAATCAATACCTCACATTCTTCGGACTGAAAACCTTTGGGGATTCTATATTCGCGAACAGCGCTATCTGCAAGACAGGTAACTGAATGGCACTGTCTGCAAAAGAAATGTACATGATTTTCGGAATGTTCGTGATCCGAATGATTGAGCGCATATTTGACGGTAATGTTGTCCACCGTAATGCGATGTATGATCCGGGCATCCAGAAGCGTTTGCACCGTACGGTAAAACGTGATGCGGTCGTACAGATCGCCCATTTCCGACTTGATTTCGCTTTCGGTCAACGAAACGCCCGTCTTTTGCAACAGATGGATCAACATGATGCGTTGGGCGGTTTTCTTCAACCCTTTACTTTTCAATATATCTACTACATTCATTTCCCGACAAAAAATAAACGCTACAAAAATATCGAATTTATCAGAATTGACAAAATGTTTCATTGGAATAAATGCAACAGTGTTTCATTATTAAAAATAATCCCTATCTTTGTATCCGTTTTCGTGTAGGATATGGCAAGAGTAAAAAGACATAAGATTTGGGCGGTATGGCTGTTATCAGTCGTATTTATATTGCCGTTTGCCGTTACAGCCGTCCATATTTACCATATTACCGCAGCCGAACATTCGGAGCACAGTTGTTCCGATAGCCACGATTGCAGCGATTGTCCCATATGCCGGTTTATCCTGTCGTTTTTTACCGAAATAGCTGTGGTTGACGACGGTTTCAAGGTGATTTCTTTTGGCTTCAAGCCGGTTATTTTTTTCCAAAACAAACCGTTCCGGCAGCTTCTCATTTCTTACGGACTTCGCGCACCGCCGCTGACGTGAAACAGATACATCTTTTTTCGGACGAATAGGTTTTTGATTCGTCCGCCGCCATTTATTTATTTCATCATTCATATCAGTTATGCGTATCGGATATATTCCGGTTATGCTGATGTTTGTGTTTGTCCTGTCTGTACATGCGCAGAATCCCGATTCCCTGAAAGCGATCGTGCTGGATGAGGTTGTCGTGCGCGGTTCGTATGAAAAAACAAGCAACCTCAATTCTGCGCAACATATCGACGTTGCGGGAAAAACGTTTTTACGCGAATATTTCACAGGCAATCTGACACAAACACTGGAGCATATTCCGGGTATTCATTCTATGGACATCGGTTCGGGCTTTTCCAAACCTATGATTCGGGGAATGGGATTCAACCGTATTTCGGTAACGGAAAACGGCATCAAACAGGAAGGACAGCAATGGGGAGCCGATCACGGCCTTGAGATGGACGCTTTCGGCGTGGAGCGCGTCAGTATCCGCAAAGGGCCTGCTTCGCTGCTTTACGGGAGCGATGCGCTGGGCGGAGCTATTGAGATCACTCAAGTTCCGCCGCCTTCCGGGAATCAAATTTTCGGGGAAGCAGCCCTGTTGGGGAAAAGCGTCAATGGCGTTCTGGGCGGATCACTGATGCTTGGAGTCAGAAAAAATGCGTGGCATGCGAAGCTGCGTTTTTCCGAACAGCATTTCGGCGATTATCGCATCCCTGCCGATACGGTGGTGTATTTGACACAACGGTTGCCTGTCGAAGGAGGACGGTTAAAAAATACCGCAGGCTTCGAGCGGGATCTGAGCTGGTATGCCGACTTCCGAAAGGGTCGCTATCATGCCGTCCTTGCGGTGAGCAACGCCTATCAGAAGATGGGATTCTTCGCCGGAGCGCACGGAATTCCCGATGCTGCCCGGGTGAAGGACGACGGCAATTCGCGGAATATCGAAATGCCGTACAGTACCGTCAACCACCTGAAGATAACTTCCCGCCAGCAATATATGTGGAATAAATTCCTCGCTTATTGGGACGTTGGGTTTCAGAACAACCACCGCGAGGAATGGAGCCGTTTTCATACGCATTACGGCACACAGCCGCCGCCGGCGACCGATGCCGACAAGGAACTTGCATTTTCGCTGAACACGTTCAGCTCTTCCGTCAAGGTGAAAACACTCCGTTTGGCGCATTGGGAGCACACCGCCGGAGGAGAAGTGCAGTATCAGCAAAACCTCATTGCAGGCTATTCCTTCCTGCTGCCGGAATACAGCCGCTTTACATCGGGTTTGCTCTGGTTAAGCGTTTACCGCCCCTGTCCCGAATTTTCCGTTAGCGGCGGTATCCGTTACGATTACGGACAGCTGGATATTTCCGCTTACCGCGATGCTTACCTGGAAACGCACCTTCATGAACAGGGTTACGCCGATGATGTGATGGCCGCTTACCGGTGGCGAAGTTACCCCGTTGACCGCAAGTTCGGCGACTTTTCGGGTTCGCTGGGGATGGTATGGAATCCGAACAGTATTCATCTGATCAAAATGAATATTGGCCGCAGTTTTCGCCTTCCCGGAGCCAACGAGCTGGCCTCGAACGGGGTGCATCATGGCACATTCCGGCACGAGCAGGGAAACGGTTCGCTCGTATCCGAAAAGGGCTGGCAGCTGGACGCATCCTATACCTGCGAATACAAAGGCATATATCTGTCGGTTACGCCTTTCGGCAACTGGTTCGGCAATTACATCTACCTGAAACCAACGGGCGAATGGTCTATCCTGCCGCATGCAGGGCAGATTTACCGCTACACGGGAGCCGGGGTTGTTTTTGCCGGAGCGGAAATAGAGTTTCGCATCAATTTCCTTCGTTGCCTGAACTACCGTTTCGCAGGCGAATACGTGTACAGCCGTAATCTGGACGAACACATTCCGCTTCCGTTTTCCCCGCCTGCATCCATGCGCCACGTCCTGACATGGAAGCAAAAGTATTTTCAGGTATGGACGGAATGGCAAGCTGTTGCGCCGCAAAACAGGGTGTCGAAAAACGAGGACGCAACGCCCGGAGCCAACCTGTGGAACATGGGGGCAACGGTCAATGTCCCCATGTGCGGAACCGACGTGGAGTTTACCCTGTCGGCGCGAAACCTGCTGGATGCAAACTATTACAATCACCTGAGTTTTTACCGGAAGGTAGAAATCCCCGAACCGGGACGAAACTTCCAATTATTCATTAAAGTACCATTTAAAAGTCATTTAAAATGAAAACAAAGTTCAATTTCTATAATCTTTATCTTGTTTGCCTGACGGCAATTTCTTTCGCCGCATTTTCATCGTGTGATCATGGCGATAACGGCGACACAACCAAACCTGTCATTAACCTGATAGAACCCGAAGAAGGCGATGTGCTGAAAATCGGCGACGAACAGGGCGTTCATCTCGAGATGGAACTGTCGGACGATGTGATGCTGAAATCATACAAAGTGGATATTCATCCCAATTTCGACGGGCATGCACATGCACATTCCGCAACGCTGAAGCCCGCATCGGAAACGGTCGATTTCACGTTCCAACAAACGTGGGATGAATCGGGAAAGAAAAATGATCATGTTCACCACCACGACATCAAGATTCCTGCCAATGCTACGCCCGGCGACTATCATCTGATGGTTTACTGTACGGATGCTGCGGGAAACGAAGCGTATCTTGCACGCAACGTCGTTTTGAGTACGGAAGGCGGCGAGGAGCACGTACACGAGGATTAGTTCCCTGAGAATCCCGCTACGCCCCGGAAACACACCTTCGGGGCGTTTTCGTTTTCTTCCTTTCGCATTTCAAGAACATCAACCGGAGGCAATTCGGGTATAGATGTCCATGTGCAAAAATATTACTTTGGAAAATCCGGACAATTATATCGTACCGTCAGGTACGATATAATTGTCCGGATTTTGCGCGCCGTTGAGCGGCAATTCCCCTACGATTAGAAATCGTTGATTAAATGAATTTAACTGATACGTGCTACAACCGTTTCTAATGAACTTGTTTTTACGAAAAATATGGTTGTAATAAGAT
>JAISCQ010000056.1 GCA_031265445.1 Bacteroidales bacterium | reverse complement strand
GAGAGATACCATTTCGGGTCGAAAGTTCTGTCGCCATCGGTAGTCGGGTCGCCATCGGCGTCTTGAATATAGCGTTTTTTCAATGCTACTTTTTCGTAACTGTAACCTGTTGTCTGATTATATTCGTTTTTTATTTGACGGATTAACAGTCCATGCAGGCGTTTGCGGAAATCGGGTTCGCGTTTCCAGCGTATCAGGTCGTAGAAACGAACCTCTTCCAGCCCAAATTCGCAGGCGCGTTCACGCAACACTTCTTCGCGAAAATGCGCTTTGTCGGCAGCAGCGGGAACGGCGATATCCAATCCGTTCAGACCCACGCGGGCGCGAACTTCATTCACGTATCCAAATGCTTCCGATGTTCTGCCCACTTCGTTGAGGGCTTCGGCGTAACTCAAATAAATTTCCGCCAGGCGAAGGTAGGGCCAGTGAAGGTTCGTCTGCCCGATCAGTCCGTTTAGCGTAGAACCGAGATTGAACTTAAAGTCGCCTATGCCTGAACAGAAGTTTGGCGCTCCATTATTTGTGCCTACGGATTCGCTTTCACCGTCTAAATATCCCATTACGTGATTTCCCCGTTCGCTACCGCCAATGTAACACTGGGCGGTACGGCTGCGGTAAGCCATTCCATTTACTACACAAGTTTCGTAGAGGCGCGGGTCGCGGCCCACAAACGGGTCGGGCAGGAGCGGTTTCCCTTCTTCGTAACTGTCCCAAACGCTCGCATCAAACGGCGTTCCATCGGCCATAGGGAACATATCGGCATATTCCAGCGTGGCGTTAGCCATGCCCTGGTTCAGTGCGTTATTAAAATAGTAGTACCAGGGGAAGCTACCGCCTTCCAACGACGCCGATGTAATCACGCGGGTGGAAATAAGCGCCTCGCCGCCGTTTCCCTGACGGCTGAAATAGGTCTTGCGGAAAGTACCGAGGTAATCGCTTCCGGTAGTTAAAACAGGAACGCCATATACCGCCACGCTGTCGAAAAACTGTTTGCCGGCATCGACTACATCCTGCCACATCGCAGGGTCATAGCCGCCTGTCCAAACCTGATGATTCTGTACCGATTCGTAACCTTCGGACCCCGGACGATAGGGTTCGCCGGAGTTGAACAGCGGACTTGCGGCAAACAGCAGCACGCGAATTTTCAAACCCAAAGCGGCGGCGCCGGTAAAACGTCCGTCGTTCGTACTGATGTTGTCCGTTAATTGCCAGGGCAAAACGTTAAGGGCGTCGTCGCAGAGACCGGTAATGAATTTTACAGTTTCTTTTACACTCCGGCGTTCCACTTTAAATTCTTCGATGGGGCTGTATGTCCTGTCCACGCAACAGAGACCGCCAAAGTGACGGAACATATCGGCGTGCAGGCAGGCGATCACCATTTTTGCTTCGCCTTTTTTGCGGGCTTTGGTAGCCTCGTCCCAATCCGGGACATGGTCGGCGTTTTCGAGGAAAATGTAGGCGCGGCGAATACCCACCCATTGCCCTTCGGCGCTCATCGGATTGTTGGTGCTGGCTGTGCCGTACCAGTATTTGGAATCCTGGTCTTCTTTCCCTGCATCCATGTTCCCGGTGTAATAAGCGCGGTTCACTTTATCGTAACTGATATAACTTTCGTAGTTATCGCCCAGCGTTTCCATCACGCCGCAGTTCATGTGCCGTGCGCGTTCGTGATAGTTTGTCCAGGGCAGTCCGTACCAAAGTTGCGCGTAGGCGCTTGTCAAAACCCGGTCGGCGTCTGTCCCGTTGGAGAACAGCGAATCCAAAGTAACCTGTTGCGATGCTTCCGGCGCCTCCATTGTTTCCCAATCGCCGACGCAGGAGGCTAAGCATCCGGCCGTTAAAACGACTAATAATATTTTTACAGTATTTTTCATTTTCAAATTCAATTAAAAAGTTGCATTTATTCCGAAGTTAATGATTCTCATTACCGGATAATCGGAACGTTCGCGCGTGTACATTTCGGGGTCTAAAACTTTGAGTTTAGACCATGTGAAAATATTGTATCCGGTAGAATACACGCGAAACTGTTTCAATCCGAGCGTTTTCATCCACTTGCCTGAGAAGTTGTATCCAATCTGGAAGTTTTTCAGGCGCAGGTAAGAAGCATCGCGAATGAAGAGCGACGAGGCTGCGTAGTTGTTCGATCCCGATAGTTGCGATGCTCTTGGCAAGGTATTTTCGTTTGTGGTTTCGGACGACGTCCAGCGGTTGTCGTACTGGAACTGCATCAAAGCGCGGCCGCCGGTTTCGTCGGTCGGTCGGCGATAGGTAGAGGTAAGCAGACGCGAAGTAAGCGCTGCGCCTGTAAAGAGCACACTGAAGTCGAAGCCTTTCCATTTCACTTCCAAAGTCAAACCGCCGTTAAGCAAGGGGTAGTTCGGGTAACCGAGCGCTGTAACGTCGTTGTAATCTATGGTGCCGTCGTTGTTCAAATCCTTATAAACCACGTCGCCCGATTGCAGTGCAAAGCCCGACTGGTCGGCAATCGACGAGCCGTCGTCGACTTTTTTGCCGTCCCACCACACGCTGCCGTCGCGGGCGTCATAGTAACCCAGCACTTCGTAGCCGAAATTCTGGTCGCGCGAATGTCCGGTTTCGTTCGCCCAGGGGTATTCCGACAAAACTTCGTCCTTATACACAATCACGTTTTTGGTGTAAGCCGCATTGAATTTAACGGCATAGATCAAATCGCTGTTTATTTTGTCGCTCCATTTCAAGTCAAATTCGACGCCCGAATTGCGCATTTTACCCAGATTGAGCTTCGGCAAACTCATGCCGTTGAGCGCCGATGCGTTTTCCGCCGTCCAAAGAATGTCTTCGCGATTTTCGTAATAATAGTCGACAGTACCCGAAAATTTGTTGTCCAACAGGGTAAAATCAACGCCATAGTCCTGTTTATATGCTTTTTCCCAGGTTACTATGGGATTGGCAAGCAAGAGTTCCGACGCTCCGGGCGCCATGTAGCTGCCTGTACCGAAGTTATAGGCGTAACCTGCCAGGTCGCCGCGGTTCTGGCTTCCGCTTTGGCGTTCCCAGGTACTTGGCAAATACAGGAAACGATCGGAAGACGATACCCTGTCGTTGCCTACGATACCGTAAGAGGCGCGAAGTTTAAGGAAGGGCACTGCATCTGTTGCCTTAAAAAAATCTTCTTCGGAAATAATCCATCCGATCGAACCGGCGGGAAAGTATCCGAAACGCAGTCCCGGCGCAAAGTTTTCGGAACCGTTGTAGCCCAGCGAAATGTCGGCAAGGTAGCGGGATTTGTAATTGTATGTTCCGCGTCCTACCAGGCCTTGATAGCAGTTGGGAGTGCCCTTGTAATCTCCCGAAGGATAGAATTTTACATTTTGATTGGCTACTAAAACCGCGCTTACGTCGTGTTTTTTGTCGAATGTGCGCGCATAACTCAGGCTGGCTTCTACATACCAGTTGCGCCACCTTCTGTTGTCGTCGTCGTTGTCGTTGCTGTAACTCAGGGAACCGCGAGTGCCATCCTGTACCAACACGCCGGGTTCGCCGTTCAAATAGATAATTTCGTCGGCGGGAACGGTAGCGGGGTCAAGCCATTCGGAGAGATCAGACAGTTTGGTAGGCATATAGCTTTCGATAGAAGAGTTTCGCGCTACTTTATATACGTTTCCGCTGTTGTATGCGCCTTTTATGTTGAATTTCAGTCCGGGAGTAAGCATTTTCAAATCCTGTTTGAAAGCCAGGTCCAAGTTCAGCACGTTTTCGGTTGTGTTGGTAAATCCTCTTCCGTAGTATTCCGAAAGTGCATCGGCAGCCACCGAAGGCACATAAAGGCTGTTGGCTTTAATCCATTTCCCGTTCACAATGCCGGGGCCTGAAAGCGGGGTAGCCCAGTAGATTTTCCGCCACAACTGGTTCTGGTCTTCGCTCGATTTGGGTTGATTGCGCACTTCCAAACGTCCGCCCAGATTGAGCAAAAGGGTGGATGTTTCGGTAAAATCAACGTCCAGATTGGTACGGTAGTTATAGCGGTTGTAGTAGAAATTGCCGTTATAGGAGGTATCGAAGTTTTTGAAAATGCCGTCCTGCGTGAGCAAGCCCACGGAAGTGAAATAGCGTACTTTTTTTGTTCCTCCCGAAACATTTACGTTTGAAATGGTTTGCGGGGCTAAATCGACCAGAAGCATATCCATCCAGTCGGTGTCGGAGTAGATATACGGATTGGTATGATTTTTTATCTGGAACAGGGGCGTTGAAGAGTCGGCCAGGTCATCGGCAACACTTGCGCCTTTGCGGTACAAATAAGTTCCGTAATCATTGTAGTTCATCTCATCCTGATAAAGCGCGTATTCGTAAGCATTGGCAAAATCAAGCAGGCGGGTGGCCTGTTGAACGCCATAAGACACGGAAGCACTGATTTTGGCACGTCCTTCAACGCCGCGTTTGGTGGTAACCAAAATAACGCCGTTTGCCCCGCGAATACCATAAACCGCTGTTACCGAAGCATCTTTCAGAATAGTGATGCTTTCTATTTCGTTGGGGTCAAGTTGAAAAAAGTCGCGTTCAACGCCATCTATCAAAAATAAGGGTTGTGATGCATCGGAATTGAAAGTAGATACGCCGCGGATGAAGATTTCCGGATTGTCGGCGCCCGGTTGTCCCGAATACGAAATGGTAGAAATGCCGGGCATCGTGCCGGAAAGCATATTGGCAACGTTGGCAACCGGCATTTTTATCAAATCGTCGCCGCCAACAACGCTGACAGCACCGGTAAGCGTTACTTTCTTCTGCGTCCCGTAGGCAACCGAAACAACGACTTCCGAAAGTTGATGCGAATTTGAAGTCAATTGGATATTAACGACCGAATGTCCATCAATTGATATTTCCTTTTCTTCATAACTGATATAGCTGACCCTTAAAACAGCATTTGGGGGACAGGTAAGTTGATACTTCCCGTCGATATCGGTAACTGTGCCGTTTCGAGTTCCTTTTACCAGAACGGATGCGCCAATCAGCGTTTCGCCGGTTTCGTCGGTAACTGTTCCTGATACAGCGATCGTTTGCTGTGCAAACAGATTGGACGACAGGGATAACAGTATCAGACACAATATTGTTTTAACAATGAATTTTGAGTTTTTCATTTACAATGATTTTAAATTAAAATAAAACAGGGAAATCCACAAGCTACACTGATTAAGACTGAAGTTTAGGCTAATTTTTAAAGTTAATCAATAAAAAATCAGCGTAACTTGTGGATAGTAATGTTATCTTACGACTGCTTTTCCTCTGTAAGGAGTTGCGCCTTCAATTACAACAATATACATTCCCTGAGAAAGCGATTTTGTGTATTGGCTGTAAACGCCTGTTTCTACAGAAATCAACTGTCCGGTTATGCTGTAAATCGCAACTTTATTTGCGCCTTCGAGGTTGGCGACCGTTAAATTGCCTTTGTTGGAATGTACAAAAACATTGTTTTTAGAGATGCTTTGGATACTGTTTTCCTGACCCGGTTCAACGATTCGCCAGTAGTGATTGGTGGATGTTCCGTTTTTATCAATCGCAATTCCTGATTCGGCAGCCACTGCGTCTGTTCCCATATAAGAGAGCGTGCGTTGAGGCCCTGCGGTAATGCACTTGATTGTATAATAATTTTGAACGCCTGCTCTTTTCATTTCAAACTGCGCGTAGGGAGAGGATGCATCGTCGGCCCAAATAAGTTTGTAGTCGTCGTATTTTCCTTCTTCGGTAGCGTGCGGGTCGGTGCAGCGGGTCAGATATTTGGAAGGAACAGAGGCGATGGTGATATTATAGACATCAGCCACATTTGGTACTGCAATAAATTGAACCAGTTGGTTGTCGGCCTGGGAAGCGGCTGCCAGATTGAGAGCATTTGTTTTACTTCCTTCTTCGTATTCAATCGCATTCAGATATAAACTTCCATAATGTATGATATTATACGTTTTTGCTACATCGGGATTGAAAGGTTTTACTGCTGCGATACAAGCCGCCAGTGCATCGTTCAGAGCGGTAGTTGCGGCGCTTACTTCTGCCTGTGTAGCAGCGGTATTGTCTATAACTGCCTGTGCAGCGGCTTTTGCTGCCGTGAGTGCATCGTATTCCGTATCGGGATACCGGTCGGCGCCGTTTCCTTTAACGGCATAGACAAGGAAATCATTTGCTTTGCTTACTGCTTCTTCCAACGCGGTTTTAATAATCGGCA
>JAISCQ010000219.1 GCA_031265445.1 Bacteroidales bacterium | reverse complement strand
ATCCTGCCGCCTGCCACCGCCAGTTAGACCAGCTTCCGTTGTTGGGAATATCCTGCGTACCTGTGAAATCCTCTCCGTCTGCTTCCAGATGGAATTTCCCGGTGTTTGAATTTGACGACAGGCTGACAGACACAAGATAAGTTCCTGCATCCTGTACGTTTACCGTGTAATTCAACCATTCGCCCGTTGCAGTATAGCAGATATTCGGGCTATCCAAGCCGCCCTCTATATCCACGCCACAGTTCGGATCGCCGTTGACGCCCCTGTAATTGACTCCTGTCCTGTTGTTGGCGTCGTTATCGTGATAGCCGACGCCTTCGCCGCCCCGGTCGAAATTGACTATGGGGATGCTTAGCCCCGACGAACTGAGAGGATGCGGTCCAAAAAGACCGGGTATGTTTTCTTCTACCGTAACAGACACCTTCTTTACCACATCGCCGGCGTCACCCCTGCCGGTAACGGTAATTTCCGCGCTGCCCACGCCGACAAAGGTTACCGTGCTGTCCGCTCCGGTTGTCGCCACATTCGTGTTGGAAGAAGAGAACAGGAACTCCGCTATGGCTATTGCCGGGGTCTTGTTCACGATCTCAAGCTTTACGGAAGCATCGCCGAATGTTGCGCTCAGCGACGCCGGTTCGAGATCGAAACCGGTCAGATCCGTGTCGGGAGCAACGATTGTTACCAGCACGTCCTTTCTAACCCTGCCGCTTTGCGCCGTTACTTTTGTCTGTCCTACCCTTCTGGCTGTTATCAGTCCCGAGGCGGACACGGTTGCCACCATTTCGTTGGCCGATATCCACGAAATATTTACATCCGGCACGTCCGCCGGCACTGTCGCGGCGGTAAGCTGTTCCGTTTCATCCAGTATCATCGTCAGCGTGACGGAGGCCGGGCTTACTGTAATGGACTGCAGAGCAACCGTTGCGTCTTCGGTCTTCGCGTCTTCTTCGCTGTCGCATCCCGCGAGGAACAGCGCTAATGCCATTCCTGCTGTTTTACTTAAAATTGATTTGTAATACATCATACATAAATTTAAAATACTTAAAATTACCATTCAATTGCTTGATCTTCATCCGGTATCTGGGTATTGATCTTGCGTTCCATGCTCATGGTTCCCTTGACGACATAATCAATGGTCTGTCCCGGAACAATGGTATAATCGGTATATCCATACTCGATTCCGCTGATTGTTATATAACGGTGGAGCAGATAGGGGCGCGTGGCGTCCATGGTTTCCTTGATCGAAAATGTGGGGTCGGAAGCCGTAAAATTGATAGCCGGATCCTCTGCCCTTAGACTTACGCTTTTTGTTTCGTTGTCGAAGGAGGCATAGATCTTGTATTTAGCCCTGTCAATGCGGTTTTCGTCCACTGTTCCGGCATAGAAAAACGCCGTGTTCTCGTCCACCACGTAAACGGGAATTTCGTTTTTGACAAGCGCCGCACCGTCTTCGTCTCCCTTAAAGTAGGTTTTCAGGGCCGTACCGCCGTATATTCCCGAATAGTCGTTGAAAGGCGTCACATAAAGCAGCGCTTTACCGTAATGCTTTCTGGGGTTCGACTGATAGCCGTATGAAGGATCGTCGACGACGGTCAGGGGCAACACCCATTTTTCCGTCAGGTTGATGCCGCTCAGCGAAAAGTCGATGGCTACCAGGGCGGTACTTTCTCCCGCCTTGACGTTCACCGTTTCGGGCATGTTGAAATACTGTCCGTCCAGTTCCCTGTAGTAGAAGTCTGTCCGGCTTTGGAAACGTTCGAGGTTCAACTGTTGCAGGGTATCGGGATCCACCGCCACGTGAACGGCGATGTCTCTTCCGTTTGCGGTCGATCCGCTGACAATCACCGGAAGCTGGTACGTTACGTATCCGTCGGACTTGTAGCGCACGCTGATTTGCGACACTCCGTTGTCGCCGAGCGGCGCCTTGAAGGAAATGTACTGTTCATACTGCTCGTCTGTCCATTCTCTGTTGCATGAGGCGCACAATATCAGTGTCGCCGCGAGCAGCAAACCGTATATATATCTTATCTTTTTCATGTTCATTTATATTTTATCTTTTTTTGATTAAGGGATAAAAATTAAAATTATAAGCCCTGAAGGGCGTAATCATCAGCGCGGTGCAACGTCCTGCGTAACGGGAATAATTCCGCCCCGTTGCGCTGTTGAGCGGCAACTTAGCGGAGCGATCTCACCGCAGGTAATTGCAAATTGCCTGATGTTCCGAGCCGAATTGCAAATTCGGCTCAACGGCGCTGACGGTTGAGCGGCAACTTAGCGAAGCGATCTCACCGCAGGTAATTGTATTGCCGTTCGGAACATCATCCGGATTTGCAATCCGGTAATCAATTCTTGGATCGAAATACGTCACTTCAGGTAACTTCATTATACTAATCATACTAATCGTTATAGGTCCATCCCGGATTCTGCGTGAGGCGTTTGTTCCGTTTCAGCTCATTGTGACTGATCGGCCAGAACCACATTTTGGGAGAAAACGTAGTTGTGAACGACCATACGGCTACCGGCGTATGGAACAGGTCTCTCTGGTTTTCCGTCATCAGGGGATTGCAGCCGTAGATGGGCAGCGCTTCTTCAACCGGCGCGTCTTTCCAGCGCCGCAGGTCGTAATAGCGCTGTCCTTCGCCCATGAGTTCGATCTGGCGTTCGCGTTTCAGTTTTGCGCGGAACATGTCCCGGTCATTGTACACGTCGGGCGTATAGTCGGGTACGCCTGCCCGGCACCGTACGGGGCGGATCCCTTTCTTCATCTCGCCGATGTCGCGACTGACCGTGTAGGTCTGCTCGCCGTCCCACGACGGAATGCTGTGCGAAGATGTCAGTTCGTTCAGGGCTTCGGCATACATCAGCAGGATGTCCGCATAGCGGATGGCCGGCTCAAGTTTCTTCACGATCCTGTCCATGCTGTTGCCCTGATAGGTATCACTGGGATGCACGAATTTCTTCACGCCTATTCCGGAACGCAGCCAGAACATGGTATTGGTGTATCCTTCGCCTCCGCCGCGGTAGTAAAATACCTGCCGCTGGCGGTTGTTCGCTTCGGTTTCGTTTTCGAGGTTCCAGATACATCCGTTGTATGCTACCGAAGCGTAAAAACGGGGTTCGCGGTTGGCATACTGCAATGAGACGCCTGCAGGCAGGGGAAGATAGTCCGTTGCGTTAGTTGTAAAGCCCGTCAAACGGTTGGTTCCGTCGCTGCGTCCTACTATCTCTCTGTCTTTACCCGGGCAGTCTGCTCCGTCGTTCATGTAGTAGGCGTCACATTGCTTCTGGGTCAGTCCGTGCGTGTTCCAGCCATTGGCGACGCGCGGCATCTGGTGTATCACCATTGCCGTCACCTGTTCCTGGTCACGGCTGGTGTTGTCTCCCCGCGTGAAGATCAGTTCCGGGTTGCTCATGCCGTCCAGCGTCCCGTTGAACACGGAGCGGTACGATTCGAAGGGGTCGATGTTCCTCCAGCCTTCGGGCCAGTTTTTAGCCGAAAAGTCGCCGTCGGGAGGAGGCACGATGGTGAGCGGGTATGAAGCGCTGGCGCCGGAGGTGCGTTTGGTGGTCGTGTACAGTTCATACATGCCGAGTTCCATCACGTCCCTTGCCGCGGCGGCTGCCTTTGCCCATTTTTCCTCCCTGTTTTCGGAGGACAGCAGGCGTTTTCCCTGATCGTCGGTCAAAGCCGCCGCAAATTCGTCCTGATTGCCGTTTGCCAGCGGACTGGCGGCATACAGCAGCGCCTTGGCGCGGGTTGCCAGCGCCGCGCCGCGCGTTGGACGCGTGATATTCGAGCCGTCGCGCCTGCCCACCTGCAGTTCGTCTGCCGCAAGCAGCATTTCGTTGCTGATATATTCCGCACATTCTTCATACGTGCTGCGGGGTGTGGCGATTTCGTCGTAACTCCCGGTATAGTCGATCCCTTCGTCGGGAAGCAACGGCACCGGGCCGTACTTGCGCAGCAGCAGCCAGTAATAATAGGCCCTGACGAAACGCGCCTGCCCCCTGTAGTCCACAATCTCCTCTGGAGTCATTTCCCCGTTGATGTGGATGTTGAGGATGAAGGTGGTGGCGTTGCGGATGCCCTTGTAGCAGTTTTCCCATGAAGCCTGCTTGTCGTTTTCGCTATATTCGCCCAGTTTGAAGCGGCTGTACGAAAGCGCGCTGGCATTGCTGATATCGTACGCGGCATCGCGGTCGCCGTAATACATGTCGTCGGCGAAGCAGTGCGGCGTGGAGCTCTTGCTGCACACGTCGGCATTCATATCCTTGAGGAAACTGTAGGTGTGCGCCAGCCATTCTTCGGAATAGGTCTTGCCGGAGAATACCTTTTCCTCGGTCATGCGATCCTTGAAATACTGGTCGGATTCCAGATAGTCTGCACAGGAAGACATCACGACGGCTCCCAGCGCGATCAATAAGGGGTTACAAATTTTCTGAATCATCTTTGTATATTTTAAAAATTGAAGGTTAAACCAAAGGTAACGGATTTTGCAAGGGGATACTGTTCGCCCCGCGGATCGCCCAGTTCGGGATCCCACAGTTTAAAGTCCGACCATGTCAGCAGGTTGGTGCCTATGGCAAATATCCGAATGTTATTGCAACGTATTTTGTTGACGATATTTTTGGGGACGGTGTATCCTATGTCGATCGTTTTCAGGCGGAGATAGGCGCCGTTACGCAGCCAGTATGTGGAACTGCGGTAGTTGTTGCTGTTGCCGCCGAAGCTCAGCCGCGGATATGCGGCGTCGGGGTTTTCGGTGGCGGGGTCGCCCGAAATATCGGCGGAGATCCAGCGGTTCTCAGCCGTATTTTTCATGATGTTGCCCCATTCGCCCTCACTGAAGGCATAGACGCATTTCCCGTATGTGAAGAAGCTCGATTCTCCCGCACCCTGGAAATGCACGCTCAGGTCGAGTCCCTTCCAGCTGACGGACGCTCCCAGGCCGTAAATCATGTTGGGGCGCGTGGTGGAGCCGACCGCGACCCTGTCGCCGTCGTTGATGACGCCGTCGCCGTTCACGTCCTTGTACTTGATGTCGCCCGGCTGGTAGGTCCCGTAGGTCTGCGTCGGGCTGTTGCGGATGTCGTCATAGTCTTTGAACAGTCCCAGCGCGATCAGTCCCTTGGCCTGGTCTACGCGGTAGCCTTTCTGCATCTGATAGGGATAGACGTTGTTTTCCTCGTCGCGTTCCAGGATTTCGTTCCTGCTGTAGGTCAGGTTTCCCCGTACGGTCAGGTTTACGTCACCAAACCGGCGCCTGATGGAAAAATTTCCGTCGATACCCTTTATGCGTACAGCTCCCACATTGGCTTTCGGATTGCTTTCCAGCCCGACCATCTGCGGCAGGTAGCTGCGCGTCATGTAGATTCCTTCGCGTTTTTCGTCGTAGATGTCCACAGTGAAACTGAATTGATCCTTGAATATGGATATGTCCAGCCCAAGGTCGTTTTTGGTGGCTACTTCCCAGGTGACGTACGGGGAGGCTACCTGTATGTAGCGCAAGCCGGTGTTGCGTCTGTCGTACCCGTAGTCGGCCCAGTTATAGCCCGCTACGTCGACTGTTTCATTATTGCTGTTAACGTAAGTGTTTGCAATGGTATACAGGTAGGGAAACCGTTCGTCGCCCATGTTGTCGTTCCCTACTTTTCCGTGCGAAAAGCGAACTTTGAACATTCCGATCCATTCGGCGTTTTGCTTGACGAAAGGTTCTTCCGACAGGTTCCATGCCAGGGAGAAGGCCGGGAAAAAGCCGTACTGCTGTCCCGTGGCAAAGTTTTCCGAACCGGTATATCCGAAGTTGAAATCAGCGAAATAGCGGTAGCGCCAGTTATAGGTCAGGCGTCCGGCAAGTCCCTGGTTTCGCTTGGATACTCCGTTTTTCAGGTCGTCTCCCAGATTCTGGGTCTGTATGTACGCATCCCGCGTATATTTTACCGTTCCCCCGATGTTGTGGTTTCCAAATATTTCGCGGTTGTAGTGCAGCATCAAGTCGAGAAATTCCCGCCGGTCGCCATTCGAATCGCTTCCCTGAGTCATGACGGAACTGTCCGATATTTTGGTAAACACGATGTCGCCGTTGGCGTCGCGGGCGCGTTCCGCGCGGTACTGTTCGGGCCACATGCGCCGCCGGATATTGCTGTAGTTGTTCGTGTCGTATCCGAAACGTCCCGTAAACTTCAGCCCTTTTGTGAGGAAGTCGAAGTTCTGTTCCAGCGAGACGTCGGTTTGGATTTTGTTTTCCCAGTTTTCGTTGAAGCCGGTTTGCGTAGCGGCCACCCAGGGGTTGGTCTGGTTGCCCGTACCCACGGCCGGCATATATCCGTTGGAATACAGCACCGGCGTGCGGATGGCGCTGTATCCGAAAAGCTCGCCCCATACGTCGCTGTCGCCCAGCCCGGGACTGTTGCGCTTGGACAGCGAGCCGGAAATGTTCACCGTCAGCAGCGTCGTTTTCGTTACGTTGATGTCGGCGTTCATCCGGTAGTTATACCGCTTGTAGTTGGCATTGGTGTTATAATCCGCCCGCAGGCCGGCGTCGGAATTGTACATCCCCTGTTCTTCCACATAACTTCCCGAAACGTAATAGCGAGTGATGCTGCCGCCCCCGTTCAGGTTCAGGTTCGCGCGGTAGCTCATGGCGCCGTCTTTCAGCAGCATGTCCATCCAGTCCACGTTCGGATAGAGGTCGGGGTCCAGTCCCCTGCGCATGATTTCCAGCTCTTCCGGCTGGTACATCGGTTCCTGGTTGCGGGTAATGCGCGCCTCGTTCAGCAGGTTGGCGTATGTCATGCCATCCACAAACTCGGGCGTGACGGTGCGCGTATTGTACGTGGTTTCCGCCTTTACGTTGATCGTGATTTTGCTGTCCTTGCCGCGCTTGGTGGTCACCAGCAGCACGCCGTTTGCGCCCTTCGAACCGTAAATGGCGGTAGCCGACGCGTCCTTCAGCACGGAGATCGATTCGATGTCCTCGATGTTCAGGTCGTTCAGGTCGCGCTCGAAGCCGTCCACCAGCACGTAGGCGCTGCTGCCGGCGCCGAAGGTGGAGATGCCCCGGATCCAGAACTCGGAAATGTTTTTACCCGGCTGTCCGGAGGTGGTCCATGCCATCACGCCGGCCACATTGCCGGCCAGCGCATTGGAGATGCTCGAAGAAGGATTCGACTTCAGCGCTCCGATCTCGACGTTGGTGATGGAGCCGGTGACGGTCAGCTTCTTCTGCGGTCCGGTAGCGGTGACCACCACTTCGTCGATGGCGTTGCTCACGGCTTCCTTCATGGTGATGTTCAGTTCGCGCTGATCGACAACCAGCACTTCCTGCTTCTCATATCCTACGTATGAAAAAACCAGCGTCTGGTATCTTTCCACTTTGATTTTGTACTTTCCGCTTATGTCGGAAACAGTTCCCAGACCGGGAACATCCTTCACCGAGACGTTGGCCCCCGGCAGGGGGCCGCCTTCATCGACAATCACGCCGGTTATTTCAACGGTTGACGCCTGCTGGGCCGAAATGCCGGCAGACACGCCCAGCATGACCGTCCAGGCGATTGCGTAACATAAAAACTTTTTCATCATATTCATTTCTTTTACAGGTTTTCGTTTACTCTTCTGTTCCTTCTTCCGGTTCTTCTTCGTCCTCTATTTCTTCCATTGCGATTTTACGGACGCGGCGATTTTCCTTGTCTCCCACATAGAATGTGTTTGTCGCTTCATCGTATGCCAGTCCCGTGGGCTGGTTGAAACGCGCTTCCAGCCGCAGGTCTCCTTCCACATATCCGTAAGGATTGGAATTGAGGCTTGAGCTGCCGCGTCCTGCAAATGTACTCACCAGTCCGTCCGGCGTCAGGATGCGTATGCAGTGATTGCCACGGTCGGCAAAATAGAAGTCGTACTCGTCGCCGCTCCCTGCATATTGGGGGTTTTTCACGAATACGCCCTGGTAGGGCGTGCTGAGACGGGCTGAGGAGCCTACCGCATCGTTGTAGCCCGACGCACGCGATTCGCCGCATACCAGATAGGCGGGAGTAAATTTCTTCGTGTTCCAGTTGTAATCGGTACGCATGATGTAATGCCGGTTGACTACTACAATATAGGCGTAATTGCCCGTGGGATGTATCCGGATGTTAAATTCCCAATCGACGTCCTGTATTTTGAACAGTTCCTCATAGTCATTGACGCCCAGGGCTCCTCCGAAATACTGTGCATTCGCCAGATCGAAACGGTAGAACTGTCCCTTTTCGTAGCTGTTGAAGTACAGTTCGCCGTTCACCGGATGAACCGACGCTCCGTTGCACTGCCTGTACCGTGTGAGCACCTGATGATCCGTAAAGCCACCCTGCCGCGACATGATGACAGTGCTTGGATCCGACGTGCCTCCCTGGTCGTTGCCTATGATCATGTGCTGGCCGTCGATTGTGAAGTCCACGCTGCGTATGCGGTCGAAATTGCTTCCTCTCGCCAGTACCCGGCTGAACCGCTGCTCCCGGAGGTCAATCAGCGAAAGTTCCGCCTGGTCAAACGACATGTAGAGGTGATCCGGATTCATCGGATCGAATTTCAGCCAGCTGTCCCTTTTGAACAGGGTGGCCTGGGAAAAGTCGGCATAATTGCCGTCTGGCTGGTCGTCCCGTTCATTTCTGTAGCCGAACAGGGTGCTTACCACCATCTTTCGCTGGTAGGCGAACACATCGGAACCGACAGCGACTGCCGAATTTCTTCCATCGACAATACGTACCTCAATATTGCCGGCATAGGCTTTTTCGGGTACGACGCAATAAATGATATCGCTCTTTACGCCGATCACCTTGGCTTCCTTTCCGCCAATAAACACATGTACTATTTCCGGGTCGTTACCGAAATTCTGCCCGTAAAGGATCAGGCGCTGTCCCACGCCGCCCTCTTTGGGAGTAAAGTCGGAAACTACCACAGGTTGGGACGGGTCGAACGGAGGGATCGCCCCCGCCTGATCTTCATCTCCGTTGCCGCATCCGGCAAAACAGAGCGCGACTGCCGTCAGAATCCATCGACCCAGCCGGCGCTTTCTTTCCATAAAACATCTTTTAGATTTCATGATACATAGATTTAAAAATTAGAGATTACTTCATTAAGGGATAAAAAAATGATAACTGATTAGACATTTGGATATTGGATATTTATACCACCGCTGTCAGGGTCAAGACCACTGGCAGGGTGTTGCGCGCGGTTGGGCGGCAATTGTATTGCCGTCCGGAACATCATCCGGATTTGCAATCCGGTAATCAATTCTTGAATAGAAATACGTCGCTTTCGGTAACCGCGCGATAAGCGGAATATGCGGCGTGGTTGAACGGCAATTGCAAATTGCCTGATGTTCCGAGCCGAATTACAAATTCGGCTCAACGGCGCGCCCGACCTGACAGGGTCAACTACTGCCGCGGTCAACAGGGATCGGGATTGGCGCAGTGATGATTGATTTTTAGCAAACATAAAACACTATTGCAAATAAATTGCCTGTTGATCCTTCGGTGTGCCTTCGGTATGCCTTCGGTGATCCTTCGGTGTGCTTTGCTTCTGTTTCATGTTAAATCAGTTCTTCCGATTCTTCTACAACATTACCGGGTAAATCGGATATCGAGACAACGATTTTGCCGTAATTAAACCGGTCGTTATCCTGTTCGGCGGCGTAAGTCCAGATATATCCCGAAATGTCGGGAGTTGCCTGACCTTCCTCTATCAACGTCCCTTCGGCGGTAATGATACCGACGTGCACGTATTTAACCATCGCGTCGTCCTCAACTTCAATCCGGATCGTGTCGCCGGCCTGTCCGGAATAGTTCGACAGGTCGATATGCCGAATCTCCGGGACATGGAGAAAATCGGCTACCGCGACAATAAATGGGGTTTTGCCTTTCTTTGCGGCCATTTTACCGTAAATCTCTTTCGTTTCGGGAGATTCGACCGCAGACCTCGCATAAATCACCGCCTGACGGAACCGCCGACGCTGCTCTGCCTGTTTTTCCGATACCTTCTTTGGCGGTTCCGGAACTTTCGATATGACGGTTTTACCGTCCACTTGACGAAATACCAGCAAATCGCCAATCTTCCCGCTCAATCCGTGGGTTACCACATTTCCTTTCTGTTTTGCCATAATGTTAAAGTTTTAAAAATGAATATAATATGAGATATGTAAAAATAAAAAGCCGCTATATCGTATGATACGATATAGCGGCGGTATAATAGTTTTGAAAAGTATTTGCTAAACTTCGCGCGCGCGCATGTATTATGTGATGTTAGTCTGTCTCTCGCTCTCTCTCTCTCTCTCGCTCGCTCTCACTCTCTCTCTCTCTCGCTCTCTCTCTCTCTCTCTACAAAAGCCGTGCCAGCCCGTGAGTTAACAAACGAT
>JAISCQ010000100.1 GCA_031265445.1 Bacteroidales bacterium | reverse complement strand
AATTGCCTCGTGTTCCGAGCGGCATTACAACTTAGCGAAGCGATCTCACCGTAAGGTAAATGCCGCTCAACGGGGGGCACACCCTTTTTTATCGTCCCTTTTTGACCCTGACAGGTCTAACGACCCTGTCAGGTCGGGTGCTGCTCCCACGCCGGTGCGAAACGCTGACCTGTCAGGCTGCATTGTAGAGACGCGATGCATCGCGTCTCTACTGTCAGGGTCTATAAGAAATAATAAATAAAGAATAAGTAACAACCCATCATTTTTTTAACATCAATATCAGATACATGAAAACCGTAAATTTTTTATCAGCGGCGGCGATATATCATCCAATAAAGTTGAAAATACGCATAATGATGAACAGGCAGTTTTTTTCAAAACGTATCATCTGTAGAGACGCGATGCGTCGCGTCTCTACCCGTACCCGCGCCGTCGCATTACCGGATCAGTCCGCCCGGCATCACACGGCGAATCACGATGACGTCGCGGCGAACATTAAAAACAATGAGCATTTTCCTGTAAACAACCGTGCGGGCGCCGGGGCCGTACTGCCGTTGAAGGTATTCATGCCGGCTGGGGGCAATCGAACCGCCGTAGAAAGACAGTTGGCTGATGGTTCTGTATATCCCCTCAACGTATCTTTCGGACGTGACCGGCGCTTTGAGAACAACAGTGATGTAATACGACGTTTCTCTCATATCCTGCAATGCTTCCGCAGCTATATGGATGTGATACCGTTTCATGGCATCTGCAACAGGAGGTTTACAACATTCCGAAATGCCATAACCCGTCTTCGTTCCATCTTTGGCGGCGGGCATTTACCGCCTCGCGATGCGTTTCGCCGAATTGCTCAATGGCTTGACGGTCTATTTCGTCAAGAACCTCCTCTACGGTATAACAATCCGCGGGATTACCCTCTTTATCGAATACTATGCCCGGAATCTCTTCCCCTTCATGCAGAGACGCGATGCATCGCGTCTCTGCATCTGAAATCCTGTTTTCCATATCGTTTCATTTTAAATGATGCGGCAAAGGTAGTAAACAATTCTATATATCGGTAGGGGGATGTATTTGAATAAATCTTTTAATAATCAATCAATATCAATCAATATCATATACATGAAAACCGGCCCGTTGAGCCGAATTTGTAATTCGGCTCGGAACATATCCGGATTTGCAATCCGGAAATTGATTCCCGAATCGAAATATGATTCCCCTGATAACCTCACTTTATTTCTTCAAACGGCAACTTAGCGAAGCGATCTCACCGCAGGCAATTGTAAATTGCCTTGTGTTCCGAGCGGCATTACAACTTAGCGAAGCGATCTCACCGTAAGGTAAATGCCGCTCAATGGGGGGGTGACTGCATTGTAGAGACGCGATGCATCGCGTCTGACAACGGTGATCAACATAACGGTTCCAGACCTGACAGCAAAGACGCGATCAAGACGCGATCAAGACGCGATGCATCGCGTCTCTACAGGGTCGACAGACCTGTCAGGGTCAGTAAGGCCGGGTCGTCTAAAATACAAACCTCAGCCTGAACCGCACGCCCCATTCGGGCACATCGGGGTGATCGAGGTAACTGACGCGCCTGATGAGGTCGATGCGCAGGAACTTGAATACATTGTCGACAGCCACGCCGGCTTCCATATAGGGTTTACGGTCGAGCCGGTACATGGCAGGCGCGCCGTCGCCGTTCACCGGAAACCGCAGCAGGCCGGGATCATTTTCGGGGCGGTTGTGCGCGCTTACCTCGCCCCACAGAGCCTTGAAGGTGACGAACTCGCGCCATTTCAGCTTCCTGACGAGCGGCAGCCGGTTGAATATCCATCCGTTGAAACAGTGCGACAGGTTGAGTTGCGCATAGCGGTCGCTCACAAATTCCATATAATTCATCATATTGTAAGCCTCGTCCTGACAGGCGTAGTTCTGGTTGGCCTGATGGATCGCCAGCAGCGGGAAAGGCACCGTGCCCCATATTTTTCCGGCTTTAAGCCATATATCGGCAAACCCGAGGCTCGAGAACCAGCTGCGCTTGTCGAGTCCCACTTCCAGCCGGTGAAACGAATAATCGCCGCCCCAGACATCCTTCATGCCGTAGTTGTAGTTGACGGTGAATACGGGATGGGTGTGGTTCAGCGGGAAGCGGTTGCGCTGCACCTGGTAAAAGCGCTCATTGGGCGCAAACCGGAGTTTCAGTCCCAATTGCGCCGTGGTAATGTTATCCGTCTCGCCATAGGCGTCGGCAAACGCCAAATCGCCCGCCGGACGCTCCTCGCGCCGCGTAAACGACGGCTTGAACGAAAAGCCGCCGAGAAACTCCCGTTCATAATCGGCTGTGAACGTCCTGTGATACACCATTTGCTGCGCATGGCCGCGATGGAACGAGAGCAGCAGGCGGTCGGCGCTGCCGAAGAGGAAGGACTGGCCGGGCGTTTCGATATTGCTTTCGTACTGCACGCTCAGCAGGCTCGCCGGATATTCCCACGGGTGAAGCTTCCGGGGCTTGAACGAGTACATCGCGCCCAGCCGGTATTTGAACTTCTCATCCTTGAAGCCATAGGCCCCGTAACCCTCAAGGAAGAGGCGCCTGCTGAGCCGTGCGCCGGTTTTTCCGCCAAGGCGCACGCGACCGCCTTCCACCTCGTTGAAGCTGAAAAGCGACCCCATCGGCCCGATGTCAATTTTACCGCCATCCATGTAGCCCGAAAAGAGGATCCCCGCAAGATGGAGCATCCGGTTGAACCACTTGTCGTTCTTCATGTCGACGATCATGTCGTACACGCCCTGCTCCGAACGGGTAAGGGGTACCGGGCGGTTATCCAGCCAGTACCGGTTGGCGCGCATGTCGTACCCCGGTATCCTGTCCGTTTTATGGATGCCCTGGAACGTACTTTCGGGGATGCGGCGGTTGAAGCGGTACTTCCCGTATGTATCGGTACGCTTCCCGAGCATCATGCTCTTTTTCTTCGTCAGGCTGAAGTCAATCGTCACCTCATCCAGCGTCAGGCACCAGGTGCTGTCAATGAGCGTATATTCCTGGACGAGTGAAAATTCGTTGACGAAATTCACATTCGTGTTTTGCGTGAAGGCCAGTTCAGCCCGTTTAACGGCATAAGCGCTGTCGCAGGTGATAAACAGGCTGCCGCGGAAACCGAAATCCTGCGGATTGCGCGGGTATACCGACAGCTCGATGCAGTTCGTCCCGCTCACATCTACTGTATCCAGGATATGATAACGGTAGAAATTGGGCGACAGGGGCGACATCGGACTCATGTATCCGTTTTCGAGCACCATGATCCGGTTGTCGTATATGTTCGACTTGCCGACCAGTCCGTCCATGAACGCGCCGATGGTTTCCGGCTCGATGAAGTCGTGAAAGTTAGCCATCCGCGAAGCGATCAGGAACTCCTTCGATGCCCGGGGCTGTTTGCGGAAATAGTGTTCCGAAATATTTTCGCGGAGGAATACCGGCAGCGACAGGTTCCCGGTGAGTTTCGACGTGTCGACATAATGGAGCAGGAACGGGAAGCTGCGGAACAGTGACCCGTTCCGGATACTGTCGTTCAATTCGTTGATGGACAGCTGTATCTTTTCGTAACGCTCGTATTCGTATGTACTGTGTTTTTCGAGGCGGTTCCGGTCCTTGCGGGCAATGGCTTTACGGATGAGCTCCACCGCAGGGTTGTCGCGGTTACGGTAGCGTGTCCGCTGCCCGGTTACTACCACATCGTTGAGCCAGGTTGTCAAGGGCTTCAGCTGCACGCTGAGTACGCCGTTCTTCACGTCCGACAGCGGCAAGGTTTGGGATTCGTAGCCGACATACGAGAAGTGGATGCTTTCGCCCCCGGCAGCGAAACTTAATGTGTATTTCCCGTCATCGTCCGTCATGACGCCGATTCCCAGGCTGTCCGGCAACAGCGCTACATTGGCATAAGGCAGCGGATCGCCGTCGGAAGCGTCGGTGACCACGCCCTGTATGCGCGTTTGCTGTGCAGCCGGAAATCCCGGCAGCCCCGTCAGCGCGCCCCAGAGAAAAGCAAGCAGGAATCGTTCGGATGACATGCCGGATGGTTCTTATGATATGATTCGTTCGGCGACAGGACAGGCAGCATGCAAGATTTTCATGGACAGGCGCTTTATTTTGCAGACAGCCGATGTATTCGCCGCGCGATGACGGGTGCAGCCTGTTCGCCGATTCCCTTCATACATTCACCCTCGCCGTATTCGTTCACCCGGTGCCCCATCTGCCTCAGATAACCGGCCGTAAGCTCAAATACGGCACGGTCGTTCCCGACGTGGTTGGGCGAAAACCGGTGGTCTCTACGGATGCCTGCAAACAACATGATGCCGTTCTTTAAAAAAGTAAGATATGATATGATTAAAAGCGTCGAAAAATCGGCGTGACAAATGTAATGAAATTTTGAAAACGATAAAAACAGAAAAAGTTTTTTGGAGTATTTGCGGCAGCGCCAAGGGATCGGGTACAGCATACCGTACAAAAACAGGCACGCCCGCGGCCTTTATGGATCCAGCGGATGCGTTTCGACTCTTTTGATGACAGGTCAGGTACGTCAACCTTTGTTTCCTGTGTGTTATGTGCATTGTGTTTATTTTTTGCTAATATTGCGTTCATTTTTATACGAAGGTTTTAATATGCAAACATGCAGGGCGGTTTTCATGGTCTTGATCGGGCTGGTTGCGTTTTCCGGCGCATTGAAGGCGCAATTCAACAGTCCGTTGGGTCGTGATATTTGTCTGTCGGTGGAACAGGATATGAATGTTTCCGGCGAGGTATTTTTTTCGTCATGGCGACCCTTTTTGCAGGAACATGTCGCGCAGGCGAAATCTACCGCATTGGCATGGAATCCGCCGCAGCGCGAAGGACAGTCATGGTGGCGCCGTAAATTTTTCGAAGAAAATCTTTTTATCCGGCAGGATTCGAGTTACCTGATTTTCCTGGATCCGGTGTTCGATTTTGAACTTGGTAAGGAATCGTCCGTTAACCGCAATTTGTATGTGAATACGCGCGGAGTGAGGGTGGGCGGCCGCCTGGGGAAGCATTTCGCTTTCGAATCCGACCTTTATGAGAATCAGTCAAAAGTCCCGGTACAGGCGGATGCTTTTACCGCACAGTGGAGGGTTATTCCCGGACAGGGAGCCGCCCGCCGCTACAAGGATACGGGCTGGGACTATGCCAATGTGTCGGGCTACATCTCGTGGACGCCCTCCCTGTCGCAAAACCTTCAGTTCGGGCATGGCAAAAATTTCGCGGGCGACGGCTACCGGTCGCTGCTGCTTTCCGACAATCCGTTCGCGTATCCCTACCTCAGGTATACCTGTACGCTGGGCCGTTTGCAGTACGTCCGGACGATCGCTTCATTCATGAATGTCGTTCCCAAAGCGGATGTTGAGGAATACCCCAAAAAGACGGCGGGGTTCGATTACCTGACTGTGGATATAGGCCGGCGCCTGCAAGTTTCGCTGTTCGAAAGCAATATATGGGCGAACCCCGACAGTACGGGACGCTTCAAACCGGCGTTCGGCATTTTTAACCCGATCATCCTTACCAATACACTGTTTACAGCCGACCGTACGGACATACATTCGCTGGCGGGGCTGAATGTGAAGTTCCTGGCAACGCGCAGCATCGTACTGTATGGTCAGGTTGCGTTCGACGACATCATGAATACAGTGAAAAACGCAGGCATGCAGCTGGGAGCAAAATATTTTGATGCGCTGGGACTTCCGGGGCTGTTCCTCCAGGCGGAGTTCAACCGGGTGGAGAAAGGCGCTTATTCGTTTACAGACCATACAGCTATTTCGTATGTACACTATAACCAGGCGATTGCACACCCGTTAGGCAATAATTTCAGGGAGGCGCTGGCTTTTGCATCCTACAGTTTCCGGCGGTTCAGGGTTGAATACCGGCTGAATATCGCTAAGGAAAAGCAAAGCGGGGTGGTTCCGCCCGGAGAGCTGGCTGCCTATGCCAACGGGAAAAAGGTGGTGTTCCATCATGTACAGGCTGCATGGATGATGAACCCGCGCAACACGATGCAAGTGGTCGCCGGATATACCGACCGCAACGAAACGTCATCGGTCGACCGTTTACATACGGGAGTCCTTTTTGTCGCTTTCCGTACTGCCCTGCGCAACCGGTATTATGATTTTTGATCGATCCCAGCCGTTCTACCCGAACAGTTCCTAACCGTCATTCCGTTTCAGCACCATCATATAATTACTGTTTGATGATGTTGAGAACCGCGCCGCTCACGGTGACGCCTCCACCAGGCGTGGCCTCAAAACTCACAATCCCTACCGTCCGCGACATTTCGGGCGCAAATTGTCCCGTTCCCTGATTTTTTGATACAAATAAACGCAAAGGTAACGTATATTGATTGCATCAACCGAATTTCATTTGAACCTTATGCAAAAAAAATCATCGAAAGCAACAGTATATCATTTTATTACAACCATATTTTCCGTAAAAACAAGTTCATTAGAAACAGTTTTTACCGCAATTCTAAAACCAGCAAGCGGAACCTGCACGTTTTACCGCACAGATCCCGCTTGGGCCTTTAATATTAATCACTATGAACTACAAAAACTATTTCGCTGCCGTTTCGGTATTTGCCGCAACTTCGCCTTTGATGATGACTCTCACGGGAGAGTTTTTGGCATTGGATATTACTGTGAACTGCTTGCTGAAAGTACCCGGCATATTGGTATTGTTATATTTTACCTTGATGGTGCCTTTTTCGCCCGGTTTGATAGGTTTATCCTTGGGGCAGGTAGGTACCGTGCAACCGCATGTCGACGGACAGTTCTGGATAATCAGGGGCTCTTTGCCCGTATTGACAAATGTAAACTCACATTCGGCAACTCCTTTGAACGGGAGCATCCCGAAATCGTGAACCGTTTCCTCGAATGTTATTTCAGGCGCATTCGACGTGTCTTCCTTTGCAGGCGGATTCGACGTGTCTTCCTTTGCAGGTTCCTGCCCAAAGCCTTTTACTGCAAAAAGGCAACAAGCGATCGTCATTAACAAAACTCTTTTCATGATATTATTATTTTTTGATTTAATCTATAATTCATCTATATTATGAAGGAACAAAATTACAACTATCAATACGTTTTTTGTTCTAAAAAGGTTACGAAAAATCAAATTTTAATTTTTTTTAACATTGGGAGCGTACCTTCAAGACCCTTTAATCTTATCTATTAAGTACTTTGCTCCCAGCAATTCGCTGCAGGTTGCCGCTGCTCCGATAGAAACGCCGAGCATGCCGTGGAAATACACATTCTGTCCGGTTAACAGCAGGTTGGAAATGCCGGTACGCGGAAAAACCATAGTTGACAATGGACGGTTACAGTCTTTGAGCACCCCGTAAGCCGCTCCTTCGGGAGTTCCGGTATAATCGCGATAACTGAGCGGCGTTGATGTATACTGGTGTGCAATCATTTGCCCGAAGCCGGGGAAATGCTGTTCGGCGGCTTCAATCAACTGCCTGGCCTTGCGGGTTTTCAGTTCCTGATAACCGGCGTCACGATGCCCCACCGTGGTATGCTCCCAAGGCTTTAATTCCGCAAAATCCATGTTGGCGAGCAGCGAAACTGCCTGGGCATATCCGTCGCGTTCGTTCCCTGCCGGAGTCATCATAAATTTGGAGGGCCAGGTATGGTTCCTGTTGTAATGGTAGTAGATATGGTTGCAGAAGGGAAAAGTCCGTTCTTTCAGCGCCACATGCAAAACAAAAATCCCGGATGAGTTTTGCATGTTCTCAATCCTCATGCGGTATGACTTTCTGATATCTCCTTCGGCAATCATACGCAGCGTGATCTGCGGGTGAGCATTGGAAATGAATTGCGTACCTTCTATCTCTTCGCCGGTATGCAACACCACCGCCTTTGCCGTTCCTTTCTCAACCACGAATCGTTCCGCAGTGCGGCGACAAATGATGGTTCCCCCGGCTGCACGTATTTCATCGGCCAGCGCATTACCGATCTGTTCGCTATCGCCGGCCATACGCCATGCGCTCTCGGTAAACGAATGGTTGATCAGCGAATAAAGCAGCAGCGAAGTCTTGTCGGAAATGATGCCGTACATCAGGTCGTTGCCCGACAGTATCTCCTGCAGTCGTGTGTTTCCGATCATCGAGCGCAGATACTCATCGGCACAGATACCTATGTAAGGTTTGTCGAGTACAGCCCCGTACAGTTTGTCATCCAGGGCATAGAACGGCAGCGACCGGCACACGTCTTTCAGCTTGGCGGCATACTGTTCAAGGGCATGGCGTTCGTCGGGGAAATGTTTCGCCAGGCTATCGACAAACCCCGTACCCATTGCCAGCGGGTAGGCAGCGCCGTCGCTGCCAAATCCGATGACATCAAATCCGTTTTCGTCCAGCCGCTGCACGTCAATCTTTCCAATCAGTCCGAAATACTTGAAATACTGGTGCAGAATTTGACCTTTGTCCAGGCTGCCCATATAATGTATGCCGGTGTTGAACACATGTCCGCCACGGCGCATGGATTGAAGACAACCGCCTGTCCTGGCATTTTTTTCGACCATGCAAACGCTATACCCTTCCCTGCTGAGGATGGTTCCGCACAGTAAACCGCCCAAACCGCTGCCTATGATCACAACATCGTATTTCATCAAAATACCTTTTGCCGCACGCTAAACTTTCCCGCGAGCCACACCCCACCTGCGCCAAACCGCTCGTTAGCGGCTGGCATCCCGTCCCTTATTGCCGAATTATTTGATCTGTAACAGTGCAAACTTTCTGATGTCACGGTTTTCTTCTTTGTCCAAAGCAATCTGTTTGAACAGGCTTTGATCTGTCAGCCTTGTAAGCGCAAACATTCGGATGTCACGGTTTTCTTCTTTGTCCAAAGCAACCTGTCCAAATTCGCTCTGATCTGTCAGCCTTGTAAGCGCAAATATTCGGATGTCACGGTTTTCTTCTTTGTCCAAAGCAACCTGTCCAAATTCGCTCTGATCAGTCAGCCTTGTGAGCGCAAATATCCGGATGTCACGGTTTTCTTCTTTGTCCAAAGCAATCTGTCCAAATTCGCTCTGATCTGTCAGCCTTGTAAGCGCATGCATTCGGATGTCACGGTCTTCTTCTTCGTTCAAGGCAATTTGCTTTATTACGCTTTGGTCGGCAAGGTTTCCCTCCTGTGCTCGAACCGTCATTGTTGCAGCGCCCATGATGCAACCGCAGATGAGAGAAAAAAATAACTTGTTCATTTTGACTGTTTTTTAATTTTCATTTTCCGGTTCTCCCGGCTTTCTTTTCCGCGCCGCCGTATTAACAACGTTCCGGGCATTTCCGTAGAGCGCAAAAAACTCCGGCGATAAAGTTCTAAACACTCTGATCAGCCTGTCCAGTTTGTCAATGACAATCGAATCGGCAGCGACGAACAGTTCCCTGAGACTTCCGGTACGCAGTTTCCGTTCGCCGATCACGCCTGCGGGAGCATTGATCAGTTTCTCGACTTGAGCGATCGCAGCGTCCAGTTCTGCAATATCGGACGCATTGATTCCGTAATCAGGCAAATTCGCGACATTTACATTTGCTTTGTCGGCGATCATCTTTGCCAGGGTTAACGCCTCCTGGTCGTGAGCATTATAGAACATTTGCTTGTTCACGTTGACATGTTCCATCAGGCGGCTGTTTCCGGTATTGAACCCGTACACATAAAGCGGGTCTGCAATTCTCAGGCTCAGCTCCGTCATACGGTCAAGTGCGGAACCCTTCTCCTTCGTTGCGCCTTTCGGGTTGCTTTCCTTCTGCTGTTTTGTCGCCAGCTGGATGTCGAGCGTCCGCTGTCTCAACTCATCCACGGCGCTTACCATTGCAGGTGCGCCTGCATATTCCCGGCTCCATTCGTCACATACGTTCAGTACCTTCAGGTACATGTTCAGTTTTGCATCTTGTCTATCAGTCATATCGGTATTATTTAAAATTTAATGAAAATTCAATGATATCATATCAGTTATATCCTTCTTCCATTCGCCGGCATGCATCCTGCATGCTGTGGTACGTATCTTACATCCTGTGGTACGCATCTTACAAGCTGTGGTATGCATCTTACAAGCTGTGGTATGCATCTTACAAGCTGTGGTACGCATCTTACAAGCCGTGGTATGCATCTTACAAGCCGTGGTATGCATCTTACAAGCCGTGGTACGCATCTTACAAGCCGTGGTACGCATCTTACAAGCCGTGGTATGCATCTTACACGCTGTGGTATGCATCTTACACGCTGTTTTTTGTCGCTTACATCCTGTTTTTTGTCGCTTACACGCTGTCGATAATTCCGTCTCAGCCATGCCGCCCGTCGCGGTCAGCCATATCCTGTCCGGGCTACCCGATATATTCCTGACCGTTTTTACAGAGGCAAAGATAAACAGAATAATCCATACCGCGTCCCGAAAATTTCGGATGCGCAACAAAAATTGAAAAAGAATATAAACTCCACCATTAAAGTGATCTTGCCGTCAACTGTTTTTTCAGTTCTTCGATGAGCCTGTCTTTATCTTCGAGGGCTTTGTCTTTGTCTTCGAGAGCTTTGAGCCGTTCTTTATCCCTTTCTTCATACTCTTCGAGCGTCAGGTCGATCCTTATATGATCCCAGTAAGCGTCATAGACTTCCAGCTCTTCGCGGGTGAAGGCGCCTTCCTCGCATATTTCCGCAGCCATGCGGATCGTGTCGTCTTCCGCCAGTTCGCGGTCGAGGACGCCGTAATAGCTGGTCTCTTTCAGGAAACGGAGCCACAGTACCGCCATCCGCTTCTTCTCCACCGTCCATCCCTGCCGGGAACGTATTTTACGTACCAGATCATCCGTCTCCAGGTCTACCACGACAAAGTTCAGCCCCTCCAGCACCCGGCTGGGGTTTTCGATGTCGGCTACCTGATAGATGTACATCCAGCGCTCCTCATCCTTGTAGGGAAACTTGCTGTTCACAATTGCCAGCGTATAGACCGGCTGCAGAGAGGAAAACGTTTTGGACCGTTCGCCGGGTGCGGCCTTGTCCGCCTGCTTGACCAGCGCCTGCGCAGCATTGAAGACCATCCGCTTCGTAAAGGCGGTACTCCAGTACATCTGCATCTCCACGATAAACCGCCGTCCGGAAGCGTCCACGCATTTGACGTCCACAATCGAATCTTTGCCCAGGGGCGTGCGCGGTGCATGTTCCGGCAGCAGATACTCGATACTGACGATCCGGTTGGGTTCCTCCAGCGGCAGCAGACTGTTGAGCAGACTGATGCACAAATGCTTGTGCTCTCCAAAGATGCGCTTGAAAGCATAATCGTTTTTGGGATCCAAATAGTGAGGCATAAACTTATTTTTATAAGATGAAACGCAGCAACAAAATTAATAAGAAAAATGGAAATTCGGATCGGTTGGGATTTGATTGATCCCGGTCAGGCTGCGAAACTGCTGACAGGGTCGAAAGATGGCAGGCTCACTTGCCTTTCCGTATCCCGACGGTTTTCACTCTACCGTCAAATTTTTGTCTTTCGGATAACGGACTTTGTAAAGCAGGTCAAATTCTGTTCTTTGTGCAGGTGGAAGGATAAATTTCCATTTAACTTCTCCTGTTTCCCTGTTCAAAATGCCGCCGCTTAATTTTTCTGCCGTTACTTCAATTTCCGAAACGCTTGAAACCGGAATCTGGTCGAGCAAAACCATTGAAACGGGCTGGCGTTTATTGTTGCGAACGGAAATTTTCCAGTCACGGGTAACTTCCGCTTTTGACGAAAGAAATTTTGTCTGCGTAAACTCTTTTGCTTTTTCCCGTTTTACAATTACGTTTTTATCCCTGCCAAGTGAAATGTTCAGCGTGTCGCTCATATAGCGCACGTCAAGAATTGTCTTGCCCACAAACGTATTTTCAAAAAATATGTTTGCCTCGCCTTCAAGTAAATTATACTGTTCCCAATCAGCCACATTCGCCATAAGGAAAGCGTCCCTGTCGGCTTTCGGCACACAATAATATTCGTATTCGGCAGGTAGCGGATAGTGTTCCATTTCTACAACAGTTGTTTTGTTTTCCGAAGCGATTGTATAAGGCGTTTTTATTTCAAATTCCACCGAAGTTGTATTTTCAACCTGAGCCACAGGAACGGGAACAGATTTTTGCCTTGCCGGTTCCGGCTGTACGGAAACTCCCGCCACACGACCTGAAAGCGCTCCTGCCAAACCGCTCTTTTTTTGTGTTCCATAAGCTACAACTACTACCTCTTCCAAAGCCTGTGTATTTTCTTCCAAACGGACATTGATATTGCTGCTGTTAATCGGCAGCGTCTGGGTGTTATAGCCAATAAACGCAACTTGCAGCTCGCCGCCGCCCGCGGGAATTGCGAGTGAATATTTCCCGTCTGCATCTGCGGCTGTGCCAATGGTGGTACCTTTGATCATTATGCTTGCACCGGCAAGCGGTTCGCCGTTTTCGTCTGCAACAATACCCGAAACCGTGCCGGACAAATCGTTGCTGCCAATATCATATCGCGGCGGTTTTGTCCAGTAATCCAGCGTATAAGTTTTCAATTTCGGCGCAACAGAGCCGAGTCGCGGATTGGCAGAAGAAATCCGCAATTTTACGTTTTTCCATTCCTCTCTGGTGTTTTGCATCACGTTTGCCTTGTATACCAAATCAACCGGCTGTGTAATGTCTTTTGCACGAATATCGTATGAGGGAAACCAGCTTGCGTTGTCCACAAAGTACGACAATTCCACAGGTACGGACAGCGCGGTTTTGCAGTCGGCAACAAGAATAATTTCGCCTGTCGGTTCGGGCTTTACGCTGCCCGCAGAGGCGATTTTTTTCTGAACAGCCGCTTTTTCTTCGTTCAGTGTTTTGATTTTCCTGTCGGTTTTGGCGATTTTACCTGTCATTGCCGCAATTTGCTGATTGTAGTACTCCGCAGTAAGTTTCAGGTTGTTGTACTCAATACCTTTGTCCGCTCCGCCGATTCTTCTGTTTTCTTTCAAAAAGCCGGTTTCTTCGGCAAGAATTTCCAGGTTTGTCTGTTCTGTCCTGATTTTTTCGTCAATCGCTTCAATTTGTTTGACATGCGCTGCAACTTCATTGTTGAGTTTAACGGTGTCATTATAGTTGAGCGCGTGGTTTACAGACATAAGCATTACTGCTCCGTCAACTTTTACCTGTATGCTTTTAGCGTCAATGTAAGGTGAAAGACCGGTAAAACGCAAGCTTGATTTTCCCGCAGGAAAATTCACGGACGTTTTGCGCGTAACCTGCGCGCCTTTAATAAAAAGCGTAACATCGGAAACGGAAGTTTTAACTTTTATTTCCCTGTTCCCCTGCGCATTGGCAGCGAAAACTCCAACTGTTAGAAACAGAATTGGAATAAGAATTTTATTTGCCATAACTTTTTTGTGTTTTCAATTAAGATATTCGTGTCGCGTCAACGACATAATTTCGGGTTGACCCTGACAGAGTCATTTGAAGTTTGACGCGACATTAGATATTTTTCACAAAAGTAAATTTTTTTTCTTCTTCCCATGTTGTTGTTCTGCATTTTTCAGGCCGGTTTTGGTCATTCGGAACAAATCCTTTATCTTTGTTCGGTCAGTCAAAAACCATAAAATTGAACAGATGATGGAAGCAGAAATACAGAGCAGCGGGCAACCAAAGTCGTGCGTCATCGCCAATCCGATCTACGACACTGTCTTCAAGAAGCTGATGGAAAACGAGCGCATCGCCAAATTTTTCCTGGGCACGCTGCTGGGCGAGAATATCATCTCCGTAACAGCGCACCCGCAGGAGTTTACATATCTGAAAAGGCCGGACTCCGGCAAGAAGAAGCCCGAAGAAGAGACCGTCGGCTATTCTATCTTCCGGATCGACTTTATGGCTACCATAGAAGTGAAGGATGGCGAGTGGAAAAAGATCCTGATCGAAGTGCAGAAGTCGTGGGACGAGACGGACGTGATCCGTTTCCGCAACTACCTGGCCGAGCAGTACAGGCGTGTGGACAGGATCAACGGCGAGGAAATAGTATTGCCCATCACGACCATTTACATTCTCGGCGGACGGCTTTTCGGCATAGAAAGTCCGTGCATCAAGGTAGAGCGCTGTTACCGGGACATGGTTCACGGAAACGCGATCGATGAGAAGTCGCCTTTCGTGGAGAAACTCACCCACGACAGCTACGTCATTCAGGCAGGAAGAATCACCAATGAGCATTACAGTACAAAGTTGCACGAACTGCTGAGTCTCTTTGAACAGGCGCATTTCATCCGGGAGGGATCGGAAGTAAGCAAGCAGTACACGTACCTGTCGGATAATAAGGATATCCTGTTCATCACGTCGGTACTGAAAGAGATGGTCGCCAACCCTCAGGAACGGGAAGAAATAGAAAAGGAAGAAGAAGCCATGCGCATTATGGCCCTTTTCGGAAAAACAAACAGGGAACAGACAAAAGCGCTCGAAGAGCAGGCCAAGGCGCTCGAAGAAAAAGACAAAGTTATTGGCGAAAAGGACAAGGCGCTCGAAGAACAGGCCAAACAAATCGCAGAATTGAAACGCCTGCTGGACACAAAATGATCCACTCGTCGGTGATTCCGGTGTACAACGGGGTGATGGAAAATGAAGAATGAAAAATAAAGATGATGAAAGCGATTCACATATTGCTGGTTTCTTTAATATTGAGCGTTCCTGCTATTGATGCAGGCGCGCAAAAGAAGATCAGAACCATGATCGCCACCGGACAGGACGGGAGCCACTGGTGGGAAGGCGGTTGCGATGCAGTCAGGCAGATACTCGAAAATACGGGGCTTTTCACGGTGGAGATTATCAAAACGCCTGCGCGGGGTGGCGATATGACGCTTTATAAGCCCGATTTCTCGAAATACGACCTGGTGGTCATCAACTACGGCGGGGCGACCTGGCCGGAGGAAACGCGGGAAAAGTTCGAAAAGTTCGTTGCCGGCGGCGGGGGCGTGGTGGTGATCCACTCGTCGGTGATTCCTATGGCCGACTGGCCGGAGTACAACAGGATGACGGGCCTGGGCGCGTGGGACGGCCGCGACGAGAAGTACGGGCCTTACGTGTATTGGGCCGACGGCAAGTTCGTGCACGATTATTCGCCGGGATGGGCCGGGCATCACGCCCTGCAGCGCCATTCCACCATCGAGCACCGCAACACGGAGCATCCGGTTACCAAAGGCTTGAATCCGGTGTGGCGGCATTTCAAGGACGAGATATATTCGAAGCTGCGCGGGCCTGCTCAGAATATGGAAATCCTCGCCACCACGTGGGACGATACGAAAGACGGCGGCTCCGGACGCCACGAACCGATGATGTGGACGGTGAAATACGGGAAGGGGAAAATCTTCGTCACGCTGCTGGGTCATGCCGGCAACGATCCCGAATTGCGGTATTCGATGGAGTGCACCGGATTTCAGGAAACCCTGTCGCGCGGATCCGAATGGGCTGCCACAGGTGCGGTTACCCGGAAAGCGCCCGACGATTTCCCCACCGAGCATGTGTATACGTTGCGGCCGGAGTTCAAACCCGCATCCAGATGAAGCCAAAACTCTTCAATGAGAATACGAAGAAGGAAATATTGCCGCTTGTTGCATGTTTCCTCTTGTCGGGTTTTGTCGTTTGGTGGTATTTATTTTTGAACCGGCATCTGTGTCTGTTTTACAGGGAACAGTCGCAGATGTTCTTATTTTCCCCGGAATATTTCCGGCAATACCTGGAACAGCCGGGCGGAATAACGGCTTATGCGGCATCGTTCCTCACCCAGTTTTTCTATTACCCTGCGGTGGGAGCCGGTATTTATCTCCTCATTTTTTTAGGACTCTATCGGATATTCAAGCTGGTATTAAACGAATTTTCCCTGTTTGGGCGTTCGTTTATAGCGGCATTGATCCCCGGTATGCTGTTCCTTCCGGCAAGCATTAACCTGCAATTCGACATAGCCGACGAACTGGCCATTATTTTCGCATTGTCCGGATTCATTTTATTGACGAAGATGATCCGGAACAGGTTTTACGATGTATTCGTACCATTGGCGATATCCGTTTTCTACATCCTTGTTGGCGGAAATGTCGCGCTCATCCTGATACTCTTTATATTTTACCTATTCGTCAAACAGCAAAAGGATGCTTGGAAACAGATACCGGCAGCCATTTTGTCTTTGTCCATTCCTGTTGCACTGTGGTATGTTTTCTACCTGACTTCTTTTAAAGATGCCTGCACGTCGCTTACACCGTTCCGTTATCCTGATGCGAATTGGACGGATTGTCGCATGATTGCCTGGTTGTCGATGGTCGTCATGCCTGTGGCCGGGATGCTGTTTAAAAATGTGAAAGCAGGTCGCAAATGGACGCTGTCGTACAATATCGGTTTAAGCCTCATCCTTCCGGTTATGGTATTGAAACTGTACAGTCCCGATACCGGGAATATCGTAAAAATGGGATACGATGCCGAAAATGACAACTGGGAAAGGATGATCCATACCGGCAAGGAAACCTCCGTCGGACCTCTTAACTGCTTTTACACCAATCTTGCTTTACAGAAAACAGGGCAACTGGCCGAAAAAATGTTTTGCTATGATCAAATCGGGACGCCGGGACTGATCCTTGACATGCAGGACAATTTTTCCTGCCAGGCAAAAAGCGAACTGTTCTACCGGCTGGGGCTGGTCAATGAAGCGCAGCGCTACGCCTACGAGTCAATGATCGGATATGCAAGCGTCAAGGAGCCGAATATCCGCAATTTGAAACGGTTGCTGGAGTGTGCTGTAATCCGGAAGGACAGCGCCCTGTCGGCAAAATATGAGAAAATGCTGGACAAAACGCTGTTCTATAAGGACTACGCTAAAAGACGGATTGTAAAATATCCGCCGGCGATTGCAATGAAAGACATCTTCATCCGCGACATGTCGGTTGCACTGGCATCGATCCTGGAAGATAATCCCGGAAATCAGGCGGTTTTCGAATACCTGATGGCGTACTATCTGTTGGAACGGGAGTATGAAAAGGCAAAAAGCTGTTACGACCGTTATTTTTCCAACTTTTCGTATCCGCGTATTCCGGTTCATTATGCGGAATTTCTAATGTTATACAAGCGCATCAACAAGCTTGACGACAGTTTCTACGCCCTTTATCCCGTTTCGCGCGATATACGCGAACGTTTCGAAATGATGGACATACTGGTTTCATCGGAAATGGACAGGCAGATACAAAAAGCGCTGGAAGACGGCTACAGGGATACATACTGGTTCTACGTCAGGTTCCCGCTGGTCAGTGTACAAACCATCAAACAGGATGAAAAAAACATATACTGAGATACTGATACCCATCGTACTGCTGTGTATTTCATCCTGTACCCGGATGCAGCAGTACGCCGCTGTCGACGAGCCGTTGAATACATTCCCCGATTATTCGGATGTTGTAATACCTTCCAACATTGCGCCTTTAAATTTCCATATCGGGCGCGACCGCCGGAAATGCATGGCCCGTTTTGTTGCAGGCCGTGATTCTTTCGATGTATATTGCCGCAACCATGTTGTCATCCCGATCAGGAAGTGGAGGAAGCTATTAAACGATAACCCGGGAAAAAGACTGACGATACACCCTTTTATCCGGGAAACGGACGGATGGGTGAAATACCGCGACATAACGCTGGATATTGCTTCCGAAGCCATTGATCCTTACATCGCTTACCGGCTGATTGAACCGGGGTACGAGTTTTGGGGAAAAATGGGCATTTACCAGAGGTGTCTGGAAACCTTTGATGAAACGCCAGTACTTTTGAATACAATGACGGACGGGAGTTGCATGAACTGCCATTCCTTCTGTAAAAACGATCCCCGGAAAATGCTTCTTCACGTCAGGGCGGCGCACGCGGGAACGATACTCAACAACAACGGGCAACTTGCAAAACTGGATACCCAAACCCCGGATCATGTTTCAGCCGCTGTTTATCCGCGCTGGCATCCCGGAGGAAGATACATCGCCTTTTCAACCAATAAAACATCGCAGGCATTCCACAGCGCGAATAAGAATCTGGTGGAAGTATACGACAGCGCTTCCGACCTCATGATCTACGATACGGAAACGCAATCCATATTTACGCATCCGCTGATCCATTCTTCCGACAGGCTCGAAACTTTTCCCGAATGGTCGCCCGACGGAAAATCCCTGTACTTTTGCAGCGCTCCGGCAGTAGAGATGCCCGATCATTACGATTCCCTGCGGTACGATCTTTTCCGTGTCGATTTTGACCCGCAAACAGGAAAGATCGGCAACAAGACAGACACCGTACTGCAACCCTCGAAGACCGGTAAAAGCATCGCCTTTCCGCGTATCTCGCCTGACGGACGGCACATGGTCGTTTGCCTGTCCGGTTACGGGACGTTTCCCGTATGGCACAGGGATAATGACTTATATGTATTGAATGTTGAAACAGGCGGGCTGACGCCGGCGTCCGAACTGAACAGCGCCGAAAGCGACAGTTACCATTCCTGGTCGACCAATGGCAGATGGATCGTTTTCAGCAGCCGCAGGATGGATGGACTGTATACCCGCCCGTACATTGCCTGTTTTGATTCCGGTGGGAGATTCCATAAACCTTTCCTGTTGCCGCAAAAGGATCCTCTGTTTTACGACGGCTTCCTTCAATCGTACAATGTCCCGGAGTTTGTATCCGGCAAGATAGAAACAGGCATCCGTACGCTTGAACGGATTGTCAAGGGCGATGCTACAGGCGTTCGCGCCGCTGAAAATAACCAATAAAATGGATCAGGAATATAGCGCTTATTTCTCAACAAGATGTTACTGTTTATCAAAAACAGTAACATTATTGCTCCTCGCCGTTTGCGGCGTCGTTTCGGGGCAGCAGTTACGCCCGACCGGCGATGAATCATTGGACAGGGAGATCATCCGGACAGGTTTCATACATAGCCCGCTGCCTTTAGACAACAGCCGTTCGTACGAATCTTACGGCCTGAAAAAGAAAGTACTGCACAGCGAACCTTTGCCGGCTGCGTCCCGCGCATCATCGCCTCTTGCCGGGTGGAGCCATTCGGGGCTTGGCGCGATGACCTTTTCGAAGACGACCACCGTATCCGGAAATGGGAGCATACGGCTGTCATATCCCACCTTCACAGGCAAGAGGGCGAAGGGACCGGCGTCGGATCCGGATTATGCCGTTTATGGCCATGCCGGCGTCAGCTATGCGGCGGGCAGCGCCGACTGGGAAAAGTTCAACCGCATCGCCTTTTACATCTATCCCGATTGCGCGGGAGCACGGGTGGTGAATATCAATTTCACTTTCGTGAATGAAGGAGCGGGAAAACCCGGTTACAACCGGCAGTCGGGCGGGCATTTGGTCAACCTGGCAAACCGCGAATGGAACCGCTGCTTCTTAGACATCGGCGAATACCAGCGGGACAGGGTGGCAAAGATCGGTTTCAGCGTCAGTTTGAAAGGCCGGGACAGAACCACCGGCGACTCGGCCATCTATTACATCGACCGGATAGAACTGCAACAGGTGGAAGACCCCGATCCGGTAAGCGGCTGGATGCCTGCCGGCAACAGGCTGGCGTATTCCACTACCGGTTATATGAAAGGCGACCGCAAAACGGCCATCGCCAATGCAGGTCAAAACGGGCGCAGCAACCGTTTCGAGCTGTTGGACGCCCGGAACGGCAAAACGGTCTACTCCGGGCAGGCAAAGCGGGAAAAAACCACCATTGGCGAGTTCGACATCCTCGACTTTTCGGCTTTCGACCAGCCGGGCGCCTACCATTTGAAAGCGGGCGATGCGACAACGCCGCCGTTCCGCATCGGCGCGGACATCTGGGACGGTTCCCTCTGGCGGGTACTCAACTTTATCTTCTGCCAGCGTTGCGGCTACCCGGTTCCCGGCAAGCACGGCACATGCCACGCCGACCTCTGCTCGAAGCACGACGGCAGGATGATATCCTATGCAGGCGGATGGCACGATGCAGGCGACCTGTCGCAGCAAACGCTCCAAACCGGGGACGTGACCTTTGCCATGCTCGAAGCGTACAACAGACTGAAAGGCTCGAACGATCCGCTTGCCATGCGCCTGCTGGAAGAAGCCGAATGGGGACTGGAATTTGTACTGCGCAACCGTTATGGCGACGGTTACCGCGCCAGCAGCGTCGGCCTGCTGATCTGGCAGGACGGCGTATCCGGCACCACGGACGACATATCGACCGTGCGCGTGCAGAACCTGGCTTTCGACAATTTCCTGTATGCCGCGTATGAAGCGTATGCCGCCATGACCATCGATCGCGACCCGATGTTGCAGGAATACCTGCGGCGGGTTGCTAAGGAAGATTTCGAGTTTGCCATGAAGCGGCACAATGAGGTTGGTTACGGCGAATTTATCCATTTCTACGAGCACAGCTACAACACGTCCGAAAGCCAGTACATGGCTACCGTCTCGTGGGCGGCAAGCATGCTGTACAAACTCACCGGCGATACCTGCTACGCCGGGAAAGCGGCGGAATTTATCAGGTATACGCTGGATTGCCAGCCCCGGCAACCGTTGAATGATCCGAACGGGACGCGGGGATTCTTTTATCGCGACAGATTGCGGAAATCCATCGTACATTACATCCATCAGTCGCGCGAGCAGGTATACATGCAGGCGCTGTCGCTGCTCTGCGAAACGCAGCCCCGGCATGCCGACCGTAACCACTGGGCAGAATCCATCCGTCTGTACGGCGATTACCTGAAAAGCCTGATGCCTTATACGGCCCCTTACGGAATGATTCCCAGCGGGGTGTATCACGTGGAGGAACACCGGGACTCTGCCGGGTTCTACCGGCTGCATCTTTTCCCTCCGGCCAATGCAGGGGAACTGTACGTGGAGCAGGTGAAAAAGGGCGTTCCGCTTGACGGCGAACATTATGTGAAACGCTTTCCCGTATGGTTCGGCATCTTTAACGGCAATACCGCCATCCATCTCTCCACGGGGAAAGCAGCCGCTATTTGCGGGAAATTCCTCAAGGACGAGGAACTGCTCCGGATCGGGCGCGAACAGTTGTATTGGACAGTGGGTAAAAACCCGTTCGGGCAGTCGCTGATTTACGGTGAGGGCCACAATTACCCGCAAATGGACAGTTTCTCGTCGGGCGAAATTACGGGCGAAATGCCGGTTGGTATCCGCAGTTTGGACAATGAAGATATCCCTTATTGGCCGCAAACCAACAATGCCTGTTACAAGGAAGTCTGGGTGACTTCGGCCGGAAAATGGCTGGGATTGGTGGCGGAATATTAAAAAATCCGTTCATGAGTCCGAGAACCGTTATATTCCGAACAGATCTGACGGATCTGTTTAGAACCAGACTCAATTCCGAACATATCCGAAAGATCTATTTAGAATCGGACTCAGTTCCGAACAGATCCGAAAGATCTATTCAGAATCGGACTCAGTTCCGAATAGATCCGAAAGATCTGTTTAGAATCGAACCCAATTCCGAACATATCCAAAAGATTTGTTTAGGGACATGAAATAAATAAATAAGATGTAACAGTTTTTCAGATGCATGCACTGACAGTATTAGCCTTCGTATCACAATCCGGCAACATTCCGGGAAAGAGTTTTAGCATTTGTGTCGACGCCGGAAGACGTCAAATATGGATAACCCCGGACAAGTATAACGCAGCCCGGAGTGCGGCGTTTCATGTCTTTGGGTTTACGCCGGTTACGATTCAAGAAATTAGTTTACATTTGTACCGGAACAAAAAAACAAAAAATCAATCACCAGTGAAATACTTTTTCTTTACCTGCATCCTGTTCTGTAGCTCGCTTACGGCACAGCAAACCGATTACGACCTCGCCTGGATAGCCTATACATCCGGACGTTACGAAGAGGCATTAACTGCCATACAGCCATGTATCAACCGCGACACGGCCAATTACCGGTACATTTTCCTGAAAGGAAAAACACTCGAAAACCTGTACCGTTACGACGAGGCAATCGCTACGCAGTTGCAAGCGGCCAGACTGAACCCTGAAAGCGTCGAAGCCAGATCGGCATTGGGAGCGCTTTACCAATTGGCCGGGCAACCTTCAAAATCAGCATATTATTACGGCCAGCTGGCCACCAAAGAGCCAACCGTAAGCCGCTGGAAAATAGCCTGGGCAACAGCCCTGCAAACCGAAAGGAAATATCGGCAAGCATGGGAACTGTGGCATGAAGTCACCAAAACAGACAGCGCTAACTGGTTTGTATACAAAAACATTGGCGACTGTGCTTACCAGTTGGACAGTGTCATAATAGCCTCAGACTATTACCGGATGTCGCTGAAACTTTATCCATACAACAAGGCCTTATACGGATTAGCGGTCAGAATACTTTCCACCGATCCGTTTCACCTGGAAGAAGCAATTGAGGTCGGACGCGAAGCCATCGCCATCGACAGCGCCAATGTAAATGTCTGGAAATACATGGGCGCTGCCTGGTTCTCAATGGGGATAGCCGACAGTGCAACTTTTGCCTTCCGCAAAACCCTGGTATTAGGCGACACATCGGTATTTACCTGCCGTTTCTATGGCATGCTGTGCTACCACAGGGCCTCGTACGCTGAAGCCGAAAAATACCTGACCAGAACACTCCAAACGGATCCCGACAATTTAAGAACCTTGTATCATCTGGCCGTCATAAGCGGTTACACCGGGAAAGCGCAAGAGGGACTGTTAAGACTGGATCAGATAGACAAGATCGTTGCGTATGCCGATACCTCGGCTATTCAGGCCAACGTACAGCGCGGATATTTGTTACGCATACTCAACCGTTACGACGACGCAGCCAGGACATTTATCGCTGCTACCCGCTCTTTACCCAAAGATACCAGGAACTACTACGAAGTGGCCGTATGTTACGATATGGCGTTTCATAAAAAGCAGGCGTTCGACTGGTACAACCGTTATTTGGAAAAGACAGACCCAAAATGGGCTACGCGAAAGTGGACGGAGAAAGAGCTTAAACAGCTTGAATTTGTGAGTATTGCCATGGACCGGATTCAGTCATTGAAAACAGACTTGTTTTTTGAAGAAGAAAAAAGAAAGAACCGATAAGGGACATGAAATAAATAAGATGTAACAGTTTTTCAGATGCATGCACTGACAGTATTAGCCTTCGTATCACAATCCGGCAACATTCCGGAAAAGAGTTTAGCATTTGTGTCGATGCCGGCAGGCGTCAAATATGGATAACCCCGGGCAAGCGTAATGCAGCCAGGAGTACGTCAAAAATAAACCATCAAAAATCAAAAACCGTATGAAAAACATTTTTTTTCTCTTGCTGATTGGCTGCGTATTTGCGTGCAGCCCGAAAAAAGAAATCCGCGTAGCCCTGATTTCGGGCATGAACCCGAAGTTTAACCACGAACTGTACGACCCGCTGCTCAACAGCGTGGAAGGCGCTACATGGCAGGTGTACAACAATGCCGAGTCGCAGGAACTGTTCAAGCCTGAAAATTCGGATCAATACGACATCATCATGTTTTACGATATTTGCCTGGAAGAGTTCCCCGATCCGGCGCGGCAACGGTTAGCCGATGTGGTGCGTGGCGGAAAATCCGTGCTGATACACCACGATGGCCTGCTTACGTACAATACCTGGCCCGAGTTCGCCAAAATAGCGGGGATGAAATACTTCATGAGCGAGCAGGATGTGGACGGCGTGAAACATCCGGTATCCAGATACAGGCATAACGTGGATATTCCCGTAAAGGTAACGGACAAAGACCATTTTATCACGAAGGGCATGGACGAAACCTTTGTATTGCACGATGAGATTTATGGCAGGATGTGGCATTCGCCGGATATTCACCCTCTTTGGACTACCGGCAATCCCGACAGCGATCCCGTGGTGATGTATACGCACCAATACGGCAAGGGCAAAGTAGTGGGAATAGTGCCGGGTCACGGCCCGGAGATGTTCAAGGATCAACATTATCAAACGGCTTTTGCGCGCGCTGTCTACTGGCTGGCAAAGTAGAAACGCGATGCATCGCATCTAAAACCGATAAGGCAGATTTGCGCCACTAAAGCGCGAAAAACTTAGTGGTATCATTACAGTAAAAATCATGAATAAGAATACCGTTAATCGCCGTCATTTCCTGAAGATGTCGGCCACCGTCGCAGGAATCGTATTAGCGCCTGAAATGGCTGCAAGCACAGACGGAAAGAAAGGACTTCCCCGGCGGACACTGGGTAAGACCGGCATACAGCTGCCCGTATTGAGTATGGGCGTCAGTTCGAATCATCTTCCGGTGTTGCGGGCTGCGTACCATTCGGGCGTCATCCACTTCGATACCGCCAACGGCTACCAGAACGGCAGGACGGAAGAAATGCTGGGCGACTTCTTTGCCGGGAAACCCCGCGACTCATTCATCCTGTCCACCAAAATATACGAGAAGGACAGGCAACGGCTGGCGCAGGGCTTTGCCGAAAAGTTTGAAACCAGCATGAAGCGTTTGAAAACGGACTATGTGGACATCCTGTATTACCATGATGTGCGTACTGTAGAGGAAGTCAACTGCCAGCCCGTACTTGACGTAATGCTGAAACTGAAGAAGGAAGGCCGGGTGAGATATATCGGCGTTTCCACGCACAGCAACGAAGCGGAAGTGATCCATACCATGCTCGACAACGGGAATTACGATGTGGCGCTTGCGGCCTACAACTTCAACCAGCATCACAGCAGTCAGCTTGACGCTGCTTTCGAACGGGCTGTGAAAGCCGGCATGGGCATCATTGGCATGAAAGCTATGGCCGGCGGTTTTCTGGACAAGGAACATACGCAAAAAATCAACGGCAAAGCCGCCCTGAAATGGGTATTGCAAAATCCGCAAATAACCACCGTGCTTGCCGGATATACTTCGTTCGACGAACTGGACGAATGTCTGGAAGCGTCAACCGATTCCCAACTAACCGAAAAAGAAAAGGAATACCTTGCAGCCGTTAACCGGCGGACTTTATTATACTGCCGGGGATGCCGCAGCTGTACCGCGCAGTGTCCGCAGCGCCTCCCCATCCCCGATCTGATGCGTGCTTACATGTATCACTATGGCTACAAAAATCCTGCTATGGCGCATGAAACAGTAATGGGTCTGTCGCTTCCGGATCATCCGTGCGGACAATGTACGGAATGTACGGTTACCTGTACGGCAGGATTCCGGGTGGCAGAGAAAATAAAGGATATAGCGCGGATACGGAAGGAACCGGGGGAGTTTATGGTGTGAGATTTCCGATAACCGGTCGACGCTGAAAAGATTTTCGTTGATACCATATAGCCTGACCAAAGTTATTATTGATATTCTTGTGGAACAATTTCACCTGAAAGTACCATTTGTACATTCATTGCCAAGGCTGTCATTTCATCCTCGCCGGGATATACGCGTATGGGGGCGATAAACTGTACGCATTGAGCGATCCGGTCGGTGATCCATCTGTTACAGGCAATGCCTCCGGTGAGGATAATACCGTTCACATCGCCATGGAGCGCTGCGCTCATGGCGCCTATTTCCTTGGCTACCTGATAACACATGGCTTCGAGAAACAATTCCGTATGTTGATTGCCCGCCAATGCGCCGGCGATTAACTGCTGCACGTTGTTGCTGTTGCACAATGCCGTTAGCCCGCCTTTACCGTTGATCATCGCCGAAACATCCTTGCGGGCATACTTGCCGCCGAAACATATCTCGACTAACCGCTCCACAGGCAAAGTCCCGCTACGTTCGGGCGAGAAAGGCCCCTCGCCGTCAAGCGCCTGGTTGACATCGATTACATTGCCCCGTCTATGGGCGCCCACAGATATGCCTCCGCCAAGATGGGCCACCACCAGGTTCAGTTGTTCGTAGGGTATACCGTTTTCGCGGGCGTACATCCGGGCAACCGCTTTTTGGTTGAGCGCATGGAATACCGATCGCCGTTCGAACAACGGATGGCCGGCAATGCGTGCGCACGGCTGTAACTCATCCACCACCACCGGGTCGGCGATGTATGCCTGCACGTCCTGCGGACACAGCGCGGCAATGTCGGCGGCGATAAGCCCCCCAAGGTTGCTGGCGTGTTGACCCCGGAAACCCGAACGCAAGTGCTCTTTCATCAGTTCGTTTACACGGTAAACTCCCGACGGAACAGGCTTGATCAACCCTCCGCGTCCAATGACCGCCCGTAACGAAAATAAATCGATGCCGGATACCTTCAATTGCTCCAGTACCAGCTTTTTGCGGAATGGCAACTGTTCGCTGATGCTGCCGTACCGGGCGAGTTCTTCGGCTGTATGGCGTACGGTCGACTGCCACACGACTTCCAAATGGTCGTATACGGC
>JAISCQ010000213.1 GCA_031265445.1 Bacteroidales bacterium | reverse complement strand
GGTATAATAGGTTTGAAAAAAATTTGCTAAGCCCCGCGCGCGTGCGCGTTATATGTAATGTTAGTCTCTCTCTCTCTCTCTCTCTCTCTCTCTCTCTCTCTCTCTCTCTGCAAAAGTCGTGCCAATCGGTGAGTCACCGAACATTACACCGGACATTGCCTGTAACAAATTTTCGAAAGATTTAGACATGATGAAGGATATTTTTGGATCAAATTTTCTATCAAAAACAGGGGGCAAATATAAATGGTTTTTGAACAAAAACAAAAAAATATTTGTTTTTAGGCAATTTTTTTTTTGAGTTTTTCGACTTCCTGTATTGTCAACGTAAAAACCAACAATCAATTGTTTGACGAACCTGCGCACTTTCATACAGCCAAAACAAGATTAACGAACAACACGCGAAGGTCATTTTTACCGGTACAATGATTGAATCGTCGGTTGCTGAAATTTGAAACACACCGTCAGCATATTGTTATATATTGCAGTTTTTCTGTTGATGCGGGATTTTTATTATCAGGGCTGCGAAAGCGAAGATCAGGTTCAGTAAACCGCACAGGAGGAAAGCAGGGCTGTAGGAAGCTGTCCATTCTTTGGAATAAGCGAACAGGAGGGGGCCAAGAGCGGAAGCAAAGACGCTCAGCATCTGGGCTACGCCCTGTATCCGCCCGACATCGTGCCTCCCGAAGATAGCTGCCCATGCAATGAAAAAAAGAACCGTCAGCCCGCCGCCGGAAACGGCCAGCGTGATGGTGTAGGCATATACTTGTGGAACCGTCTGTATGAATGGAAAGAGTATTTTCACCAGTCCGGTAAAAAACAAACATCCGGCCAGCAGGTAAGTGATTTTTATGCGGTGCGCCCAATAACCCACAAGCAGGTTGCTGAGCAGCGCGAAGGGCAGCGGCAGTACCATCAGGAAATAATACATTTGTGCGTCAAAGCCCCGCTCGGCCAGAATATCTTCGTTGTAGAGGGCTATTCCGGAATTGACCAGTCCGAAAAAAGCGATTGAGAGTGCGAAAAGCCAGAAGACGGGGAAGCGGAGGGCGCGCGTGAAGGAAATGTCGTCCGGTGTCGCATTTTCAGGAAGAGGAGCGTCATTACCGGCGGTTGCAGGAACATGGCGGCGAACAAAGAGCAGGATTGCAGGGACACACACGGCGAACAGCACGAGGCCCGCAGCGCCCCATGCGATCCGCCAGTGCGCAATGGTGACGCTGTATACCGCCCGGGAACCGCCTCCGAACGACAGGTGCAGGGGCTCGAGATGAGTCAGCGCCGTTCCCATTGCCCAAAAGGCGACGATAAAAAACACTGCCGTCAGCACGGAATACAACCCCATGCCCATTCCCAGCTTTTCTTTTGGAAAATATTTGGAGATCAGCGTCATGCTGGCCACCGAGAGGGCGCTCTGTCCGAAGCCGCGCGTCAACATTAGCGCTATGACAAAGATGATGTGACTGTTTGCCATACTCATCAGGAGTACGGACAGCCCCAAAGCAGACAAAATCCAGACCAGCGTCCTGCGGCAACCGTATCGGTCAAGCAGTGTGCCTGCGGGGATACAGAACAGCGAGCCGATCAGGGTTGCCGCCAGATTGTAGTAACCGTAAACGGTACGGTCGATGTGCAGGTCGGAGAGGATAAATTCAGTGATAAAGCCCAGCCCGTTTGTCCGTCCGGGGAACGTCGCCACCATACAGATTGCGGCAATGACAACATATACGATACGCTCCTTTTGCGTAAGAGAATTATTTTTATTCATTTGAAAACAAAAATCATTCAATTAATCAGGCACTCCGTCTCCCGCCTTAGCCAGATGTCGCGACTCAGACAGACGTCCGAGCCGCGCGTTCCCGGCACAACAAGATTGTATTGGCGATACAGCCGGGCTGTTTCGCGACGTACCTTACGATAGTAGCCGAAGTTGAACGGCTGTATTTCAGGCAGCGTCTTGGGCGTGATACCAAAAGGCATCAGCGGCGATGGCAGCGGGACGATGCCGCACCTGGCCAGCCGGGTTGCACCTTCCAGCAGGCTGTCCGCCGGTTCGATGCCGCCGACGAACACGCAGCAGGCGCGATTCGGGCCGTAGCGGTCGGCAATGTAGTGTAGCGCGTCGAGATAGCGCTGGCGCGTATTGACGCGGGCTTTCCCGGGACAGATCCGGTTAAACAGCCGTTCGTCCCAGATGTCCATGTCGCAGGCGATTTGGCTGACGCCGGCGTCGAAGAGGCGGTCGAGCTGCTTGAGATCCGAGGGCGGCGTCAGGTAGATGATCGTTGGCGGGAGCGACATCTCCAGTTCGCTGCCAAGCGTTTCCATGATACGGACATAGCGGTCGATTTCGGCTTCGGGACGAAAAGTCGAGCCGGCGGTCAACTGTAGAATGCCGACGCCGGGATTGTTATTGACGGCATAGCGGACAACTTCCGCCATCTCCGAAAGCGAATGATCGGGGACGGAAAAAATACCCGTGTGACAGAAGCCGCATGCATCTCCCGACTGCGTGATTTCGCAACGCCACAGGCAGGAAAACGCCAGCATATCCCAGCCCTGTATCACGGCCAAAGAGCCGAACGGAATACCGCCCGACGTCTGTTGGTCGTAAAACGAGGTATTCGCGTGAAAGGCGATCCTGACGATCGGGCGTCCATTGCAGGTGATGACCGGCTTTCCGTCATCGACAGTCAGGCGAAAAGGCGTCTTCTCCCCTCCGGTGACGCGCGCAAGCGAACAGGAGACCTCGCCGCCAAGAATCATCGCGTTGCAACTGTACGGATTGCGCGACAGCCGACAACAGCCTTCAAAATTGTTGTAAACCGCCTCATCAACGTTGACGCCGCAGTGAAGCAGCGCCACCTTCAAATCCAGCCAGTCCGGAGCATCGGGCAAATCCGGAAAATACGAAGAAAGCCCTGAAAAATCAGACATATTCAAACATTACTGTTAAATTCCTTCACAGAAGCATAGCGGGGAAAACACATATCCTTCTTTTCCTTTCGCAACTTTTCCCGCAGCCGGAAAGGGAATGTGCATTCCTCCAACCGTAATACGGTGTTGAACAGCATACTCCAGCATACTTTTCCGGGTATTGATTGCCTGCTCCGGATTGACGTCAAACGAGAGTGCGACTTCAGGGCATGGCATCTGAATGGGCGCAGCATGTATCACATCGCCCCAGATCAGCCATTTACTGTCGTCCGAGCGAATCAGGAAAGCCGTATGTCCGGGCGTATGTCCGTAAGCGGCAAGCGCCTGTATTCCGGGCAACAGTTCGGGCGAAGTCTCTCCAGGGGCGGCAGGCGTAAACAGCCGGAGCCTGTCCTTATACGGAGCAAGCGCCTTGCCGGCTGCTTCGCCGCGTTCCGCCAAGCCTGTCCAGTAGTCGTGTTCCGCCTGCGAGAGATATACTTCCGCATTGGGAAAAGCCGCTTTTCCGTCGCGCAGCATGCCGCCGATATGGTCGCCGTGCAGATGCGTAAGCAGGATTACATTGATCTGGCTTTCGTCCACTCCAAGCGACTGCAGGTTTTTGAACAGGTTTTTCCCATGTCCCGTATCTATCAGGATGTTTTTATCTTTCGTGCGGACAAGGAACACTTGTGTTTCGAGGGGAAAGGTTCCGTCCGGAAGATACTTTTTAAGCTGTTCCTCCGTAGCGCCTTGCAGTGAGCCGGCATTCCCCCGATTCCCTCCTTCCGATAAAATGCTGATCAGGAAATCGCCTGCAGCATACGTAATAACTGTTTCAGGCTCCTGTGCATTTGCCATATTCATGGATGCAGCCATGATGCATAATAAAACTAACTTTTTCATTTTTTTTGATTTGATGATTCTATAACTTCGGTAAACCGGTGCGGTTGCGGGCGATTTATTTTATTTTGTACGCCATTAGCGCCGAGCCATGCCTGATATAAAGGACGCCCTCGCTGATCACCGGATGCGCCCAGTGAGGGCCCTCGCCCCTGGTAATCCGAAATGAACTTACCACATCAAACTTTTCGGGAATCGCTTTTACCAGCCCGACCGTGCCGCGCCGCTCGTCGTAACAGTACAGCATGTTGTCGGCGGTTATGACAGCGCCTTTGCTTGCGCCGCCGCTCCATGCTTCGTTGTATTTTGTTTCGCCCGTATTCCAGTCCGCCGCTATCCAGTTTCCCTGACCGTTGTTAATCCAGTTGGAGCCGTATATAATGTCGTCAATCAATACATAACCTCCGATATGCGTGTCAAAATCAGCATTTCTCCACACAAGGCTAACGCCGGAGAGGTCGTCGTTTAATTTTAGCATGAAAGACCCCATATCATAACCCTGACTGACGAAAATGCAGCCGTCCTTATAAAGCGGAGTGTTCGGGGCAATTTTCCCTGCTTTCGGGCGGGCTGCATCATCTCCTTTCCTGCCCCAGTCGTTGAAGCTCCATTCCACTGTTCCGCTGTCCGGATTTACGCCGATAACGTTGACGCCCGTAATGCCCAGAATCTGCCGTTTCCCTTTATAGCTGATCTGCATGGGCGAAACATAAGCGCCGATATCGCCCAAAGCGGGACTTTTCCATATCGTTTCTCCGGTTTCGGCATTCAGCGCTACCATCGTGGTTTGGTCTCCGCTCGGAGTATAAATCACTTTGTTGTCAAATACTAACGGGCATTCCGAAGTTCCCCAGTTTCCCGTTTTCCGTTCAAATTTCGTTCCTCCGTCAACCGACCATACGATTTTCCCGTTTTCCGTGTCGATACATGCGATTTCGCCCGACCCGCTGATTACATAAGCCTTTCCGTTTACGACAGCAGGCGTTGTACGGGCGTGGGAATAAGATTCTTTCCACGGCGTGCCGTATTCCGTTTCGTAGATTTTTGTTCCGTCTAATGTAAAAGCGAAAAACAGCTCCTTGTTTTCATCTTCATCCAGGCCGGTTACATACAGCCGGTTTCCTGCTATAGCCGGACTGGAATAGCCTTTTCCGGTTTCAAGCGTTTCCCACAAAAGTTGAGGACCTCCTTCCGCCCACGATTTGAGCAAGCCGGTTTCCCCGTAAACTCCGTCACGGTTTGCTCCCCGCCATTGCGAATTTTGCGCTTCCGTTTGAAGCGGGTATAAGCATGCTGTTATAAGCAACATACAAGTAATTCTATTCATATTCTTTAAATTTATATCGTTAATCAATAACTTTTCCGGCTGTATAATATGTGCTGAACGAAGCGAAACATGCGACGTTTCGGTTTTGAACCATTTTTCGATTATTTACAAATCAGCATCAAAAGTATGGTAATATTTTGTTTCACGATCTGTTTCATGATTATTTTAACTTTTTTTATTATTCGCAGAACAAAAACGCCTCGCATCCGCATATATCCTGTATAGATTTTCTGCCTGCACGACGGCATTGTAACGGGTTTGCGACAGATGAACCGCATTTCTCCGACATTCGTCCCACAGTCCGTCCGTTGTAAACAGCCTGATGATGGCTTCGGCAAGATGCCTGCTGTTGTTTTCGGAGTAGAGGACGCCTCCGTTTGCCGTAATTTCGGGGAAAGAGCCGGTTGCAGGCTCAACAACCGGACGGCCTGCGGCGTAAGCCTCGCAGACGTAAATCCCCACTCCCTCGTTGAAAGTAACCGGCACGCAAACGGCTGTCGTTTCCCTGTAGAAAGCGGCGTGTTCGCTCAGGCTGTATGTGTCGCGCCAGTCCACATCTTCACAGTACGGGTGGAGTATCCGGCGCACCTTTCGCAGAAAAGCCCTGTCCGCGCCCGAAAAGCCGCCGCCGATACGCAGTCTGAGGCGTGGAATCTGTCCCGACTGCTTCATCGCCACAAATGCTTTCGCCAGAATGTCCAGCCCGTCCGGTTCGTTCATGCGATAGAAAAAGCCGAGAGTCGGGTCGTCGGGATAATGCGCCGAAGCATATTTTGCCGTATCCGGTCCGGGATAGACGACTTCGATACGTCCCGCCAGTGGAAACCGTTCCAGCATTGCTGTCCTGTAAAATTCGCTCGACGCAACGAAACGGTCTATATATTTCATATTCTCCCCAATCCCTTTCCAGGCGGCGCCGGCGTCTTTTCCCAGCGCGTTGATCCAGAGCTCCTCGTCCTGCAACGAACAGACAAGCGGAATGTTTACCTCCTTTTTTATCATTTTGGCAATGCCGATGACAAGGCTGCTCGACAAGTGAATGACGTCCGGCTGTTCATGGTTTTTGATCCAGTCGATGAGCGTTTTGACATGTTTCATGAAAACGGCGCCGTCTCCGTTTATCATCGAAAGCGTCATGTCTTCAAGCCCTTTCGACGAAGTGCTGCCCGAAAACGAAGCCGCCACGCCCAGCGACCAGTCGGAGTTGAGCACCTTTTCCAGCCATCCGGGCATTGATTTTCCCTTGAGAAATTTCTGCGAAACATACAGCGATACCGCCGGAAAAAACAAAGGCGTATCGGCGCGAAAAGCCTTGTCTTTCAATGGCAGATAAAGCGGCATGATGACAACATCGTGTCCTGCCCTGCGCAGGGCGTTCGCCTGCAAACTGTCGCGGAAACAGTTCCCGCAGTAAAAAGAATCGCCCGAACCGGGTACTATAAATAATATTTTCATAAAAACATTTTTATTCAATTATTTATCAATATCCTCAGCGCTTTTTGGGGCGCTTTTCCCAGAATAAAGATATATAAACAAACATTTTTCCCTTTAAGGCATGGCCAAAACCATTTATGCCGTGGCCAAAATCATTCGGTTTTCATCTGTCTTTCCACCGTTTTTTTCGTAAACACCCACGCGCTCGCCATCAGCATTGCCATAAAAATAAAGGCGGTAATCCATACTCCAAGGCTGACGTTTCCAATTCCTCCACTTACTCCGGCAAGCGAAACCACAACACCGAAACCGATTGCCGAGACCGGGATGATGCGATTTTCGGCAATCAGCAAATCAGCTATTTTCCGGTCGGTGAAGCCAAGCGAACGGTACAGTGCGATTTGCTCTTCCTGCGACGCAAGATTTTTACGTACGATAATGATAAAGCTCGCTACGCCTATCAGCAAGCCTAATCCGCCTAAGGTAAGGAAGACGGTCAGGTATGTATCGGTTACGCTGTTAAATTCTTTCAGCCGCCGGGTGGCGGGCATAACTCTTACGCCATATTCGCCAAGAGCCTGTGATACCTGCTTTTGTACGGTTTCGATTTCATGGTCTTTTACTCTGAAAAGAGTGATCTCGCTTCCGGTAATTTCGCTCCATATTTCGGAAAACAATTTTTTATCCATCAACAAATTGCCTTGAAATATGGAGTTTTGCAGCGAAGCGGCTAATTGCAGGTAAACAACTCTGCCGTTGCCTGCTTCATAACGGATGGTGTCGCCTGTTTTTTTCTGCAATCCCCAGATGAGCGTCGTTTCATCAATCATCACGGGATAAACGGAATCGGTTGCGGCACGGACGGCGTCGAATGCGAAAGCATTTTCTTTATAAACGCTTTTGAGTATCTTGAAATCACTGTTTTTCAGATTTTCCATATCAACGCCAAGTACGGTAGGTTGCGTAACCCTGTTCAGGTTCAGGCAACTTGCATCGTCGGCGCTGTACCTGAGCGCCTGCAGTACCTGCATGTCTTCAGGCAAATCGTTAAGCGCCAGTTTGCGGCGTCCTTCGGGAGTGGCCATATTGTGGTAAACAGGCACGCTGCTCTCACACCAAAGCGAATAGGCGCCCGTACCGCTTCGCAATTCCGATCTGTCGGCAAATCCCCGACGGTTCAGCCCGACGGAGAAAACGATTAAGACGCCCGACGACAGCGTGGCGAACGACAGCCAAGCCTTTTTTTTGTTGGCATGCAGTCCCGTCCATATCAACTTTTTCCGGGAGAAAGGGTTCTTTTGCGGTATGCGTACAGGCTTGATAAAGCGTGGCTTGCCGGCTTTCCCAACGGCGCGGACAATAGCAATCCTCAACAGTAGCAGCGCTATGGCTGTACTTGCCACCCAACCGGCAAACATAATCTGTACGCCTGGGAAGAAAGTAAATCCGCCCGTATGCACCGCGCCATTCCAAAGGCTGTTCAGCAGCAACAATATCAATGCCGTGTAACATACGCCTGCGGCGATGCCCATCAGGGACGCGCGGAGGATGACCGCACACGATTCCGTCCAAAGGAGCTTGACGGTGTGTTTCTTCGGGAAACCCAGTGCGTTCATCAGCGCCAGCTCGTTCCTGCGGCGGAAAACCATCCCGGACAAAGGCGCAAGCATCAGCAGGATGGCGGAAAAAACGATAAAAATACCCAGCGAGAGGAACAGGGAGGCGAAGTCAATGCCGTTTCGTGCGGCGGTCAGCCCGGCTTCTCTCGGGTGAATGAGCCGTATCCCCAGCATGGACGGCTCCAGGCGGCTCATATCCGGAGCGCCGGAAATGCGCAGGGCGGTTGCGCTGCCATAAGCGTTGCTCCATTTACCGGCAACGGCGCTGTAGGCAACAAGAGCTTTGGGCGTGGCGCGGTATTTTGCCCAGTAGTCCTCGTCTTCCGGGGTGATGCGGCTCATGTCGATGGGCATGTCGCTGTCCCAGTCCGTACACTTTTCTACGTTGGACAATCCCGGAAAATCGGCGCTGAGCGTTTTGTCTTCAAACAGTTGAAGGCTTGAAACAATGTCGGCGACGCTGCACGTAAGGGTTTCTTCGCTAAGCGTTTTCAGGTCGCCCGAAACGAAATAGGTCAGCCTGACTGTGTCGCCTTTCCCTGCACGCAATCGGGTGGCAGCATCATCCGAAAGGATGATTTCATTGTTTTTCAATTGCATGCCGTTGTATTCATCCATTGCCGTAACAAAAGAGTAAGGAATGGTATCCCCTTCCGACGCAAGTGAGTTAGCCATGTAGGAAAACAGCCGGTTGACGTTCCGGTTACTTTTTTCGATGGACTCAACCATATCACGCTGAAGGAAAATCCTGTCGGAGGTTATTTCGGTAAAATCTCCCGTTTTTATTTCGCTTATTCCGGATAATGATGGATTCCAAACCTTTGCCAATTCAATGGCGGAGATGATTTTACCGGAGAGAATCAGGTTGATTTTTCCTTCAACTTTTAAGGCAGACGCCAGCTCGTTACGGTTGACAAAGATGTTGCAGGGAATGATTTGCTCGTTTTTCAGATTCAGGTTGCCGCCGTCTTCAATGTCAACAATACCGGCAAAGGCGAGGCGCATGGAGGTCGTATAATTGTCCGTAACGAACAGCGAGCCGGAAGGTACCAGCCCCGTTGCAGGCAGACGCAGTACCAGATCGTCCGGCTGCTGTTTTTTCAGTGACAGTTCGCCGGCGAGCGTACTGTTTATTTTCGCGCTGCCAACGGGAATGTCTTTGTCATCCATTCCCCAGACCATCACCGGGATAAGCCGTCCTGCATCCGGAATAAAGCCGTTGCTCAGCAGGACGGGTTGCGCATCTCCTCCAAACAGCGACGTCCCGGCAAGCGCACTGCCAAAAAAGGAATTTTTGGAAAAGAGAACGGTTTCCGTATTTCCAAGCCGTTCTTTTACTCTGCTTACCAGCGTATAACGGACAGAGTCGCCAATCATGAGGCTGCCGGCAATGACTGCCGTCATGATGAGCATCGCCGCCATGATCAAGCGGTAATAACGGCGGTAGTACTTCGTATTTGCTTTTGTCAGGGCATTGAATTTCACGACAGCAGTCCGTTTTTAAGGGTTAGTATCCGCCCGGCAGCCGAAGCCATTTCAGCAGAATGGCTGACCATAAGCGCCGTTGTGCCGAGTTCGCGGTTGATTTTTTGCAGGAGCGATGTGATATTCCTGGCGTTTTCGGCATCCAACTGCCCGGCAGGCTCGTCGGCAAGCAATAGCGCCGGTTTCATGACAAGCGCACGGCACAGGGCGGCACGACCGGCTTCTCCTCCGGAGATGGACGATGGATATTGTCCCGCCAATGAGGCAATTCCCGTCATCTCCATCAGGAATTGCGCATATTCCGACTGGGCGACGGTCGTTTTCGATTGAAAAGCCAGCGCAGGCAACAGGATATTGTCGAGCACGCACAATTGCGGCAGGAGACGGTGTTCCTGAAAGACAAATCCTATTTTGCGGTTGCGTATGGCGGAATAATCCGTCTGTCGGACGGCAAAAACCGCTTCGCCGTCCAGCAGGTAGCTGCCGCTGTCGGGCTGCATCAGCGTTCCCAGAATGGAAAGCAGGGTCGTTTTGCCCGAGCCTGATGCACCCATAATGGCGATAAATTCACCCTTCCCAATCGAAAGATTCACTCCGCGCAGGACGTAATTTTTATGATTCCCGTCGGGATAGGTTTTTACTATTCCGGATAATTTTATCATTTGAATATTGTTTTATAATTTTCCATACCTGTCTGTGTAAATCCGTATCATCTGTGTCATCTGTGTGCTTTACATGTTTTGCACACAGATGACACAGATTGTATAGATTTGCACAGATTTTTCGTTCCATATTTATTTGTGTGCTAAAATGTTTTTTTTTCGTTCGTTGTCGAATATCTTTCTGCGGATTTCGGGTTTCATTCCAAAATTCAACAGCAAGCCTACTTCTTTATCGGTTGCTTTCAGATAGTTGATTAATTGCAGCTCGTGTTCTTTTATCAAATAATCAACTGCCTTCAGTTCTAAAATAACCAAATCATTCACAAGCAAATCCGCCCTGTATTTTCCAACAAGTTGCGTTTTATAATATACATCAATAGCCTTTTGCGGCTCAATTTTAAATCCTCTATTCGAAAGCTCAAAATAAAGAGCGTTTTGATATACATTTTCCAAAAAGCCAAATCCTAATTCGTTATACACGCAATAAAATGCCTGTATAATTTCATCCGTCAATCCTTTATGTTTATATTTTTCCATACCTATCTGTGTAAATCTGTATCATCTGTGTCATCTGTGTGCTATACTCTTTCCCGAAGCAAAACAGCGTTCCCTTGGCGGTCAGGATATAAAACCTGTCTTTGATGGCTGCGGGCGAGGCCGTAATTTGCTCGCCCGTATCGTATTCCCAGAGCAGCGAGCCGTTTCGGGCGTCGATAAGCGAGATGATTCCTGTTTTTGTACAGGAAATGATTTTGTCCCTGCAAACGAGGGGAGAACTTTCGCCAGAATTTCCTTTTTGCAGGTATTTCCACCGGATTTCGCCGGTTTTGCGGTCTGTTGCGTACAAATGCCTGTCGTCGGAGAGGATATAAACGCTTGTGGGAGAAAGCGCGGGAACGGATACAAAAGCGCCGCTATTGTCCGTTGCCGCAAGCATTTTCCGGGAATTGCGAATTTTTCCGTTTTCAACAGTTAAGGCATAAACATTGCCCGAATGGTCGGCAATATAGCAATCATTACCGTCGATGGCGGGAGAGGCGGGGATGTAGGTATCCAGCAGCAGCGAATCGGAAGCGTTGCCGGTTTCGCCGTCGATAATCCGCAGCCAGGCGTCGCATCCTCCCGAAACGAAATATTTTTGCAGCACGGCAACAGCGCCATTGATGTAATATCCCGATTCAAAACGGTTGATTTCCTTCCCGCTCTTTTTATCCACACAATAGAGAAAGTTATCGTAGCTTCCGAAAACGACCGCCTCCTTTCCTTTGAAAACGCCCGCGTTGGGCGAAGCGGATATTTGACCGAGCGTTTCAAAATTCCAGAGCGTATCTTTCCCGTTTAACGACAGGGCGCTCATAAAACCGTCGATGCGACCGATGTAAAGTATGGAATCGCTAATCATGGGGCTTGCCTCGACGGCTGTTGCAAAATCATACTCAAAAACAGGTTTCCCCTCTGCATCAATACCGTATATACGTCCCCGTTTATCGCTCCAGTAAGCGGTTTGACTGTAGATTACCGGCGACGAAGCCGTTCTTGCATCGCTTTTGTAAATCCACAGCAAAGCCGGTTTGTCGGGCAGGCTGACGTCCGCATATCCGCGCAATCCGGCGTCCCCGCGAAATAAAGCCCAATTTCCGCTGTCCGGCAATCCGTTTCCGCTTCTTCCGCATCCTGCCAGTAAGCCGATTATCAATAATCCGATAAACTTCTTCATCCTAACTCTTAACTATATATCGCTCCCGTCGGGCACAATTCCGCCAGCCGGCTATTGATATTTGCACGATTTTCGGGAGGCAGAACAATTTGCATCACAAATCCCCTGTCTTTAAATGTGAAGCCGTTGTCGCTGTTGTAAACGCACAGTCCGCATTTGATGCATTTTGCCGGCTCAAACCACAATCCGCTTCCGATTTCCTGCCTGCTCATGGCAGGTAAGGCGGAGGATGCGTCGTAGCGGGAACGTTTGATGCCCGCTTCTCCGGCATACATCCGCAGTTTGCATCCCTTTTTCCCGGCGCAGGCGCAATGCAGACAACGCGAACGGGTGGTCACAGTCTCTTTCAGGCGTTTTTTTTCAGTTTCCGTAAACCGTCCGACACGCGAGAGAAACGAGGCTTTATCCGCTTTCCTGTTTTCGTGATTTTCCGGTGCGGGAAGCGGGGGATATTTCTCGCAGATTTCTTCAATCAGGGCGCGTATGGCGACCGGTTTGTCCACCGTTCCCCGGCGGCAGACTTTTTCGCAGGGGACTTTGCAGGCAGTACATTTCAATTCGGGAAGAGGAAAAGCCGCCGCTATCAGACGAAAGGCTTCCTCCAAACGGTTTTCGTCGTAGTAGTAAATCGCCCGTTCAATGTCAAGTCCATGGGGACATACCAGCGTACACGGGGCTTCGCAGTCGGCGCGATGGTCGCTCAGCAGCAGTTCGAGCGAAAGCGTGCGGGTCATAACGACGTCGTGACTTTCGGTATCTATCTGCATGCCTTCGACCGGCACGGCAGTGCACGAGGGTATCATTTGCCCGGTTTTGCAATCCTTCACGGCGCAAACCATGCACGACGATTTGTGAACGGCGTCCCTGGCGTAACACAGCGAAGGGATATTAAAACCCGTCCGGCAAGCCGTCTCTATCAGCGTTTCTCCTTCGCGGACAGCTATTGTTTTATCGTTAATTTGAATATTCATATTCATTCATATTCCGTGATATTTTCCGTAAACCGATTTTTCGTATGGCGCTGTAGCTGCATTCCTCGATGCACAGTCCGCACTGAACGCACGTTTCCGTATCAATTGAGTGAATTTCGTAGGGTGTGTAGGGAATGGCGTCCACCGGGCAGGCTTTGGCGCATTTTGTGCAGCCGATGCAATCCTGCGTTATCACATATTTCACCATATTCTTGCATGTTCCTGTTTTGCAGACGCCGTTGACATGCTCTTCGTATTCGTGGCGGAAATATTTCAAGGTTGTCAGTACAGGGTTTGGAGCCGTTTTGCCAAGACCGCAGAGCGATGAGCGCTTGACGTTCAGCGCCAGGTCTTCGAGCAGGTCAATATCGGTCATGGATGCCTTGCCGCTGCATATTTTATCGAGCAAGTCGAGCATGCGGCGCGTCCCGACACGACAGAACGTACATTTACCGCACGACTGGTCGCAGGTGAAACCGAGAAAATAGCGGGCAACGTCCACCATGCAGTCGTCTTCGCTCAATATGACCAAACCTCCTGAGCCCATCATTGCGCCTAACCGGGTAAGCGCGTCAAAATCGACAGGGCTGTCGCACAGTGCGGCGGGGATACAGCCTCCCGAAGGTCCGCCGATTTGCACGGCTTTCAATTTTCGTCCACCTTCCACGCCTCCGCCGATTTCTTCAATAATCTGCCGGATGCTTATTCCCATTGGCACTTCAATCAGTCCGCCATGCTTGATTTTTCCTGCAAGGGCGAATACTTTCGTGCCTTTGCTTTTTTCCGTTCCTGTTTTGCCATAGGCTTCCGCGCCATGCTTGACGATATAGGCTATCTGACTGAGCGTTTCCACGTTATTGACAAGCGTAGGAAATCCGTTCAGTCCGCTGACGGCAGGATAAGGCGGGCGTTGCCTTGGAAATCCCCTGTCGCCTTCGATGGAGGCGATGAGGGCTGTTTCTTCCCCGCAGACGAAAGCGCCGGCTCCTTCAAAAACATTTATTTCCAGTGAAAAATCGCTGCCTGCAATGTTTTGTCCGACCAGTCCCTTTTCGCGACACAGGTCGAGCGCTCTTTTAATTCTTTCGACGGCAAGCGGATATTCGGCGCGAATATAAAAAATACCCCTGTCCGCTCCGACGGCGCGGGAGGCACTCAACATTCCTTCGATGACGCGGAAGGGATATGATTCGAGCATCATGCGGTCCATGAATGCGCCGGGGTCTCCTTCGTCGCCGTTGCAAATCATATACTTGTGCTCGCCGGGTACCGAAGCGACGATTTCCCATTTTTTCCCTGTCGGAAATCCGCCGCCGCCACGACCGCGCAGTCCGCTTTTCAACACGGTTTCGATAATCTCCGTCCGGGGGACGGCAAGCGCTTTTTTCAAGGCTTCAAATCCATCGTGGGCAAGATACTCGTCAATATTGAGCGGAGCGAGAAATCCGAATCCTTCCGTAGAAATATGTTTCTGATTTAAAAGGAAATTGCTGATCAGCCCGGTGCGTTCATGTTCGGGTTTCCACACGACATTGTCCCAGGTTATATCGGTATGAAACGTATCGATATGTCCTAAAATATTATTTTTAAGCCGTTTCAGGCAGCCGGCGGGTTTGAAGTGATGGTGCAGTATTTCCTTTATTTCTATGACTTTTACGTTGGGATAGCGGTCAATCGTCCCGTCTTCTTTTACGACGTCTATCAGTGGAACTTTATTGCATACGCCAACGCATCCTACCGGTTTAATATTCACTTCGATACCGAGTTCGGCGGAGGCGGTTTTCAGCTCTTTATAAATCGCTGCAGAGCCGCTCGCCATACAGCACGAACCCATTCCGAGCCGTATTTCTCCCTTCGCCTGGCGGCGGGCTTTCCGGGTTTCGTCCTTTTCCTTTTCGGACTGTGTTTCGAGAAAATCGTCGATCACTTCATTTACTTTTCCGGGCATGACGCGACCGTATATTTTTTCATCAATCTGCACTACCGGGGCAAGCGTGCAGCATCCGAGACAGGCGATTTTCTCTACCGAAAACAGACGGTCGGCGCTTGTAAGGCTGTTTTCCGGAATTTCAAGATACCGCATGAAAGCGTCGTAAACATTCGATGCGCCCTTGACGTGGCAGGCAGTCCCCGTGCAAACGCGAATCTGATGCTTGCCGAGCGGAATATGCCGAAACTGGGTATAAAATGTTGATATGCTGATAAGCTGGGCGCGGCCAATTTCGGTTCGCTCACAAATACGCCTGATGGCGTCGGACGGAAGGTATCCGAACGCTGCCTGCACAGCCTGAAGCAGTGGAATAATCGCTTTACGTTCGCTCCCTGCCGCATCAATGATTGCATCAACAAGGCTCAGCATTTCCGCCTGTTCGCTGTTATTTTCGCATTGACAGTTCATGATTGGGGTTTTTGTACGCAGTAAAGCCGGTTTTCGGAACGGACAATCATTCTGCTGTCCGTAAAGGCAGGCGTTGCAAATGTCCGCTCTCCCGTTTCAAAGGAGTTAACAGGGGTCAGTTCGCTGTTGGCCGAATAAATAAATGCTTTCCCGCTGTTGCTGAAAAGGTAAATTTTACCTTCGGCGATAACAGGCGAGGAGTAAAATTCGGTATCTGTTTCATGAAATGTTTTCAGTTCCCCGCTTTTTGCATTGTAACAGGCGATCACGCCGTAGCTTGTGGCAACATAAACATTGTCTTCGGTAGCAGCTGGCGAAGAAACTTCGGGCAGATAGTCGCTTGCTTCCCACAATTTCTCACCGTTGGCGGCGTCGACGGCAATCAGCGAGGCATATTCGCTGGCGCCGAACACCAGTCCCGCCGAACTGCAGGGACTTGAAGCAACTTCGCCGCTGAGGAATTTCACCGCCCAGTTTTGTTCGCCGTTAGTCGGGTTATAGGAAGTGATGTTGGGGTTTCCCATCAGGATAAGCTGCGGTTTTTTGTCCACGTAAGTGATGATGGGCGAACTCCATGTGATTTTGTCGATACGGGTCTTGCTCCAGCGTTCGGCGCCGTTTGCCATATCCAGGGCAAAAAGCCTGGGCGAGTCGCTGTTGTCATACTGAACAATCAGCATATTCCCGAACGACAGCAGCGAGGAGGCATATCCGTAGTGGTTGGCGGGAACGCCCAGGTTTTTAGCCCAGAGACGTTTGCCGTCCATATCGGCGCATAGCAGATCGCCTGTTGCAAAGATGGCTGCCACCTGTTTGCCGTTGGTCGTAACGGTTGGGGCGGCAAGTCCTGTATCTTCCGTCGTTTTGGGCATTTGTGCGGGCGAACCGGCAATGTTTTCCGCCGCCAGTTGCCAGAGCAGCGCTCCCGTATTCAGGTCATAGCAATAAAGTTCGCGCGCCTGTTCGTCCGCACCCGTGATGAAAATTTTATTGCCGTTGATCACAGGCGAATTGTACCCCTGACGCGGGATTTCGCTTTTCCATGTAATGTTTTCGCCCGTGCTCAAATCCCACCTTGTCGGGATATTTTTTGCAGCGGTAACGGCGCCGGAATTGTTTCCGCGAAAGCTGTTGTGGGTCACTTTGGGGACTTCGGGCTTTGCAACAGCGACGACAGTATCGCCTGCCGCAACAGCGGCGACGGTATTGCCTGCAACAGGGATCTCTTCCGCTGACCGTACCGTATCAGCCGGCAGTTCGCCGAAGCTCGTATTTTCGTTGTATTCTTCTTCCGGCTGTACTGTTTCGACAATCAATTCGTCCTTTTCCTTTTCTTTCCCGCTTTTCAGATATGGCGACGACAAAAATGCGAATGCCAAAGCGCCTGTCGCCACGCTGCCTGCAAGCCAGTTGAGGTATTTGCGTGCCTGCGTTTTTTCCGCCCATTCGTCAATCGGGTCAATTTCCTTGTCGGGAATATCTTTTGTTTTCCTGAAATAGTAGCGCGTTGCAGCGATAAAGACAATCAGCATTCCCATCAGGATATAAACGCCCGTCATCAAATGGTCAGTGCGAACGAAATAGGCTCGACGCGCCATCAGGTCGAGCTGGCGGATTTGTTCCTGCAATTGGGTATTCCCCGAATTTTCATCGTTAATCTGCTTCAGCGTTTCGATAACTTCCGCCTGTAGAGGATTAAAATTCTTCACCTGAAAATAATTGGTCACCAACATTATTGAAAATGTAAGTATAAAAACCACTGAAACGATGGCGATGTTTCTTGCTATTTTACGGTTCATATTCATATATTTTTTTAGCACACAGATGATACAGATTATACTGATTTACACAGATCTTGCTTTTGATATATAAAAAACCTGTGCCAATCCGTGTCATCTGTATGCTTATGTTTAATTCAACGACAATTCTCATCTGCGTGCTTGTGTTTTATATTCTGGGGACAATATCCGAAGCATCTGCCGCAGGCGACGCAGGCGGCATGGTCGATCCCGTAAGTCTTTCGTGTCCGCTTGAGCGAAAGGTTTATAAGCGTAATCGCCACCACCAGGCCAATCAATGCTCCGGTAGCGGTGGAATATGTTTTGAACCCGGCGCCGATTTTTGCAACGCGCGACTCCAGTTCATCTATCGTTCCGCCCTGCGAAAAGAAAACTTCCACGTCAACGGGTTGAATATCGCGAGGATTTATTTCATTCCGCACCACCTGCTCATACAGGCGAATATCCCTGTTTGCCGTGCTGAGCGCATCGCTTGCCGTGCGCATCATGTACGCGCCGGCAAACATCATTACCGGCAGGAAAACAAAATAGGCAAGCAGCCGTTTCACTCCTTCCATACGGCTCTCCTTTACCCTGTTTTCGTACGGGGGGCGGATGGCGGCGACAGGGCAGGCGTTATGACAAAGATCGCAATTAATGCAGGAGGGCGTGATGCTGATCCGCCGGATTGAATAACGGGAAAAGAGGCTCAACAGGGCGCCGTAGGGACACAGGAACCGGCAAAACGGTCGGCCGGTAAATACGGAAGCGATCAGCAGCAAGCCGCCGAAAGCGATCATCCCTATGTCGCCGCCCATACGGAAAATGCCGATAAAAGGGTCGAAACGGCAAATGATAAAGCTGCTTCGGGTGACGGCATACAAAACGGCAAACAGCAGATATATCCAGGGGATGACGCCCAGAACCGCCGAAACAGCCTTCGACAGCCTGAAATTTTTAATGTTTACCAGTTCCTGCAATGCGCCGAACGGACAGACGCCCGCACAAAATATCCTCCCGAACAGAAAGGTGAAAATGACAGGCAGGATAAACATCAAAAATGCCGCTAAAGGCATGACGTATGAACTGTCCGTCAATGATAAAATCACATTCTGAATGGCGCCGATGCTGCATACGCATCCGTTCCTGAAAAAACCGAAATACAAAACGGAAATAATGGAAACGATAAATACAGGCCTGCGTTTCCGCTGTCTGATAACCGCCAGCGCCACGACGCTCATCATGGCAACAAGCAGGATGATATCAACCGTATTCCACCATGTTTCGTCAGGTACGGCATAAGTGAACGCAGGATACTGGTATCCCGACTCGAAATCGGGCTTCGGGAAGCGGTTTTGGGCAACTGCCGGCAGCGCGGACAGCGCCGGCAGCAGCAGGCTGATCATCCTTTTTTTCGTCCCGTTCATACGTCTTTCAGCATATAGGCCCTGCCGAACGGCGCTCTTTGAATGGCGCCCGACGGACATGCTTTGGAGATTTTACATTCGTTGCAGTTCTTACAGAGTTCCTGTTTCACCTGCAGGTACAGCGAGCCGTTACCGAACGAGTTGCAGCCTTTGGCGCATTTGCCGCAGCCGTTACAGAGGCTTTCGTCAATGGTGTATTCAAAATAGGGGTCTTCAACATATTCCCGCCTGATGGCGCCTGTGGGGCACATCAGGTTTTCGGCTGCCGTATTCAGGTCTTTCACGTTGGCGCGGTAGTAGCCGCCGCACAAATCGCAGTAGCCGCATACCCTGTTGGCATGAATACATTTGACCGCCGATACGGCAAGCACGCATTCTTTCTCGCAACGTCCGCAAAACGTGCATTTCGACGGGTCTATCTGCCAGAAATAATCGGCGTCGCGCTGCTGCGTCATCCGCCTGACGGCAGCGCCCGACACTGCGACAATTGCCGCCCCCGCCGTTATCCGGCTACACAGATGCAGAAAGCGTTTGCGCGATATGGGGGTGGTCGTATTTTTTTTCATTACTTATATAATGTGAAAAAATAAGATGGCGATTAAGACGGCTATTCCATTCGGGCAAACTGTCATCGAATCAATATATTTTACATTTTTCCTATCCGGAACATGTTTCGGAGTTCCGAACTCCGATTTAATACTTCCGAACTCCGATTTAGTACTTCTGAGCCTCGATTTTGTACCTCCGAGCCTCGACTTAGTACCTCCGAGCCTCAACTTTGTACTTCCGAGCTCCGATTTTGTACTTCCGAACTCCGACTTTGTACTTCCGAGCTTCGACTTAGTACTTCCGAGCTCCGATTTAGTACTTCCGAGCTTCGATTTTGTACCTCTGAGCCTCGACTTAGTACCTCCGAGCCTCGATTTTGTACCTCCGAGCCTCAACTTTGTACTTCCGAGCTCCGATTTTGTACTTCCGAGCTCCAATTTCATACTTCCGACCTCCGACTTTTGAGTTATGAACTTTTTTAAAGTAGAGTAAAATCCTGTCATTTTATTTTTTTACATTCTGCTTGTTTATAAATTGATTACTATACATTCCCGGACATTTTCAGACCTTTCTCAATCCGCAGTCCACGCCGCAACCGCCGCATGCGCCAACTGTCGCCAGCTGCGGGTCGTATTCGTAAACCCTGACCTTGTCTTTGCCTGCCGTAAAAAGCTTGTCGCCGGCAACCTTCACCTTGCTTGCCGCCGTGTTTTCCGCGTCGAGCATTTTGCTGTTGAGCAGCAGGGAGCGGAACTTGCCGTCGCCGCCGTAACAGCTGATGCGCGGATTGCCTTTTTCGGAGGTAATGATTTCGCCTGTCGGCGTGCATGCCAGGTAAACGGGATTGCAGCATCCGCAAAAATATCCCTGCTGTCCTCCCGCGGCGCCGAATTTTCCTTCGTACTCCCCGTCAATCGAATAGATTTCCACCTGATGACGGCCCGAATTGGAGCAGTACAGTTTCCCGTTGGCGTATGCAATTCCGAAGGTCAGGCTCGGAATTATAAAACGGTTGGGGCTGCTGATAAACCTCACGAAGGCGCCTTCGCGGGTATATTTACAGATGTTTTTGTTATCCCTGTCGGTAACGAATACAGAATCTCCGGCAAGCGTAAACGAACAGTAATCGGACAGCTCGCTGCAGGCGTTCCATTCGCGCAGCAGTTCGCCCGAATGAGAATAAACAAGCACGGAAGCGGGGCGGAGCAGGTAAATACCGTCCGAATCAACAGCCATATCCCGGGTCAATCCTTCTTTAATGCCGAAACGGGACAGGGTTTTCCCGTAATCGTCCATCACCGTAAGTTTGTTTTCGGAAACCACATACAGCCTGTCGTCATGCTGTTCAAAGGCTTCGATATTTCCCTGCGAGGTAAATACGACGATGGGCTTGTAAGGAGAAACAAAATCTTCATTTTGCGGCAGTTCGCCTGACGCAGGAGTAGGATTGCCGTTCATCTGATTTTTATTGATCATGACGCCCGAAACGCCGACAATCGTTCCTCCCGTAACCACCGGGACAAACGTTCTCAAAAACTTTTTTCGCGATATATTTTCCATATTACAATGATATTTCATTAGTTTTATACACATTGATTTTCTCCTGTCCGGCAACATAAATCCTGCCGTTTTCCGCTTGAATTTCGCAGGCGTCATGCCCGCCGCCGAGCATTTTGCTGTTCAAAAGCATACGGACAAACCGGCCGCTCCTTTCAAACAGGCAGACGCGCGGATTGCCTTTTTCCGAGGTCAGCATCTGTCCGTCGGCATCGAAAGTAATGCGGGCAGGATTGCAGCATCCTGAAAAAGTCCCGGGTTTGCTTCCGGGAATACCGAAGGATCCGATGAATTTACCGTCCACCGTATAGCTTTCCACCAGATGCCTGCCCGAATTGACGCAATAGACCGTGTCCCGGAAATTTTCAATGTCAAACGAATACGACGGGATGACAAATCCGCGGGGACTGTGGATAAACCGTATAAAATTCCCGTCTTTTGTATATTGGCAGATGTTTTTATTTTCGGCGTCGGTAACGAATGCATAATCGTCCGACAGGGCAATGGAGGCGTAAAGAGCGTTGTCGCTGCACGCTTCCCACTCGCGAATAAGCTTCCCGTTCCGCGTGAATACCCTGACTTCAGCGCCGTAAAGCGCATATATTTCCTCTTTGCCGTTGTCGACAGCGATATCCGCCATATTTTCCCCCGCATAAAAGCGATTCAGGCAAACCATATCATCCCTGCCGAAAGCAAAGACCGAATCGGAGCTTGCGAGATAAATACGGTCGCCGGACAAACGCATGCGCCGTACTCCTCCGGGCAAAGCGCCGGTTGCCTCCAGGGTGCAGGGGCTGACAAAATCCGCCGACTCTGTTTCTGCTCCGCTGTATTCGACCGTTCCGCTGTTCACCGAAACAATCACATATCCGACAAATCCCGCCACAAGCAGCAGGATAGCAAGATTAAGGACTATGTGCAGCTGTTTTGACATGTCAATTTATCTTTAAGCATTTTACATTGTTCGCATCCCGCACAATCAGCCGTCCGTCGGCATACGCCATGGAACCCCATGCATCTACGCCGTCCATGATGCGCTGTTTCTTTTTCAAATGCATGCTTTTGGCGTTGATTTCGTAGATATAAAGTTCGCCGTCGTCCTTGAAAACGAACACATGGTCGTTGATCACCAGATAAGGGCCCAGGCCGAAACGTTCGTCCGCTCCCGACGACCAGATGGGATTGTGCAAGTCTGCCGGCGAGTATGCAACCAGTTTTCCCCGCATGCTGCCGCCGTCTTTGGGTATAACGGTAATGATCATGTTATGATACAGGATAGGGGTTTGCTGTTCGCTCGACAGTCCTTCGCTGGCTTTATACTGCTCGGTGATGGATGCCGTCCATTTGTTTCCCTGCCTGTCTATCTTCAACGAAGCTCCGCCCGCACCGTATCCGGCAACCAGAAAAATATTGCTTGCAGACAGTTGCAGCGGCGAAGGCGCTATAACGGACGGCTGCCATTTGGAGACGTTCCACAGCAGCGTTCCCCGGTCTTCCTTTTCTGCAGAGATGCCGCAAACGCCGCCGACGCCGGCATAAACGTATGTTTTTTTACCGAGCAAAGTCATCTGCATCACCGAAGAATGCGACATTTTGAATTGAATCGTGTTGGGTGTTTGCCAGGCTGTTTCTCCTGTAAGGCAGTTTACTCCTGCCAGCAAAACTTCTTCTCCGGCAGGCGCAATGACAAGTAGTCCGTCGTCCACGCGCGGACATTGACCCGTGTACCAGAAAGGCACTTCCGTTTTATACTCGTTTTGCATGTCTTTCCCCCACAAAAGGTCGCCCGTAACAGGATGACAGCACATCAGGTGTCCCTGCGGACCGAGCGTGATGATATAATCGCCGGAGATGACGGGTACTGTGCGGGAAAAGCCGTGATTGCGCTTCATCGGCACGCGATACCATCTCCGCCATTGTTCCCTGCCGGTTTCCAGCGAGAAGCAGCGCAGCATATCCGAACTCAATCCCTCGTCGTAATCCAGAAAATAGACAAATCCGTTATAAATAACGGTCGCTGCATGTCCTTCGCCGGTTTCCACGCCCCAGAGAACAGGATAGTCATCCTGCCCCGGAGAAATTGTATTAGGGGTATGGATAATATTGGACGAAGCCTCGCCCCGGAAGCGCGTCCATTTGCCCGTCAGCTGGGAGGTTGCTTCCTCATAGCGCATGAAAAATTCGCCGATACGCACATCGCTCGCTTTCCGTGCGGTTTCGGGCGGACGGTTATCTGCTCCCGGATTTTGTATCCCGATATTTCTTTCCGGAGAATACACATGCCACACAACAATAACTCCCGTGTAAAAGATGATTGCCGTAATCGTAATGGCAGAGATTTTCCGGTTCATATCACTCAGACCTTAACTTTATAAGCCATCAGCGTATTCCCGTGCCGGACGTAAAGAACGCCTTTGTGAATAACCGGATGCGCCCAGTGCTGTTCGGTTCCGAGCGTAACGGGAAATTTGCCGACAATATCAAATTTGTCCTGATTGATGTTTGCCAGCGCCACATCGCCCTTTTCGGCATAGCAGTACAGCATGCCGTCTGCCGAAATGATATTGCCGATGCCCAGCGTGTTTTCCCTGTATTTCAGTTCGCCGGTTTTCCAGTCTACGCAAAACCAGTAGCGGTTGCGATCGCCCGAGCCATACGCATAGTTGCCGATTTTCACCATAGCGCCCAGGCGGGAGTCCAGCTGTGACGATTCCCATACTTTTTCCACGCTGCGTCCGCCGCCGGCCAGGCGAAGCATCACGGATCCTTTACCGTAACCGCTTGTACAGAGCAGCATATTGTCGGCGTATACAGGCACGTTGGGATGAACTCCGTGCTGGTTAATATGTTCGTATGACCACAGTTTTTTTCCTGTAGCCAGGTCAACGCCGATGATGTGCTTCTGCATCATGGTTATGATTTGCGGAATTTGCTGGTCGCCAACGTAAACAGGCGAACAGTACGCCGAAAGTTCGCCATCGCCTTCGCAACTCCATATAAGGTTGCCCGTATTTTTGTCCAGCGCAACAATGTTGTTTGTTTTTCCTCCAGGGGAAGCAATCAGTTTATCGCCCACAATGAGTGGCGACTCGCAGATGCCCCAGGTGATATTCGAGCCGTCGAAATCGGTCAGCATGTTCTTTTTCCACACGATACTCAAGTCGGATTCGTCCAGACAGATAATGTCTCCATAACCCGAAATCAGGTACAGCTTACCGTTGTCGGGTGTTACCGTGCCTCGCGTGCCGTTATAGCTTTCGCCCCATTCCCTGCCGTATTCTTTCCTGTTCAGAAGTTTGCCGGAGGCGTCAAAGACGTAGATATAGCCTGTTCCGCCCGTCATACCGGTAATATATGACTTGCCCGAAGCCGATACGGCAAGCGACGAATGACCTTCGCCCAGTCCGTCGTAATGCCAGAGCAACTGAGGCCCATCTGCAGGCCAGGATTTCAACAGGTCTGTTTCCCTGTTGTAAATACCTGTGCGGTCAAACCGCCATTGTACAATGTCCTGCGCCCCGACACGAAACGTTGCTGCAAGAATTGCGAATAATAAAATAATATTTTTCATATCTATAACATGTGTTTAAATAAATTCGGACAAAGTTACATGAAAATTATGAATTTCCAAATACTCGAAAAAAGACTTTGGATATGAAAAACTTTGGCATTCGAAGTACAGCGACTATCTTTATTTCTTTATAATGTAATAATTTACAAATAATTAAATAAGTGAGTTTATGATGCTGATGTGTGTCGACGTATCAATAATTATGTTGTTATTCTGCGAACTTCGAATAATAAAAAAGTTAAAAAAGTTAAAATAATAATAAAAAAAGTTAAAACAATCACGAAACAAATCATGAGACAAAATATTACCATACTTTTGATGTTGATTTATAAATAATCGCATTGGGTTTAGAACTTTAGTTAAGTTTCTGTGAATTAAATGCGTATCAAATGTGTCTTAATGATTGTGTCGGCGGTTAAAAGCCGAAAAAGCCATAGAAGAAAAAGCCGAATAGGAAGTAACCGGATAAAAGTATGATTTTTAGATTTTTATATTATTTTATATGCAATTCGACCCAATAATCGTAAAACAATTTTTTGTCGTATTTTTATTGTCATTATCTTTATCAGTGGTCATTGCCCAAACCACAGAAACGGATGACCCTGAGATTGTTGTCGAGCTTGAGCAGGTAACCATCACCTCTCAGCACGGCAGTCAACACCTGCTTGATATTCCCGCTGCAATTACGGCAGTGAGCGGCCAAATGCTCGAAAGCGCCAACATCGACAATTTTGAGCAGTTAGCCGCTTTTGTACCGGGTCTTAACATACTGACACAAACGCCGGGACGTCCCAATTTAGTAATACGCGGACTGACAAGCGACGAAGTAAGTCCTGCGGCGCAACCGCGCGTATCGGTTTATTTGAACCATGCGCCCATCAGTCGCGCAACGATGGCAGTAACGGAACTTTACGACATGGAGCGCGTTGAAGTAATGAAAGGCCCTCAGGGAACACTCTTCGGGCGCGGTTCGCAGGCAGGGGCAATCAGTTTTATCACAAGGAAACCAGCCGACCGTTTCGGCGGATATGTCACGGCAGGCGCGGGCAACTACGGTATGATGCACCTTGAAGGCGCCCTTAACGTTCCCATCGCCAAAACCGGCGTTTCGGCACGTATTGCAGGCACCTACAGTTATCGCGACGGCTATGTCAAAAATAACTCAGGAGGTACACTCAATGATAAAAACACGCTCGGCGGACGCTTTTCGGCTTCCTATGCCCCGCAAAACGGAAAATTTAAAGCCGACCTGACAGTCAACTACCAGAAAGATGATCATTCCGGAACGGCATTTATCAACCCCAACGGCGTTCGCGATATTTTCAATTACGAGGTATCGCTCGACAGAGATAAGGAATTTTACAACAGGCGCGAAGTTTTCGGAACCATCCTCAATGCCCGCTATTATACGGGAGAACAAAGCTATTTCAGTTCCATAACTTCCTATTTTAACAATACTGCCGATTCGCGATTTGACGGCGACGGTTCGTCAGCTCCTGCCATTGATATGGGAGAACTTGTAAAAGCAAATCAGTTCATGCAGGAAATTCGCTATAATTTTTCATCGGGAAACCGGATTACCGGTATAGCAGGGGCGAGTTTCTGGCGCGAGGATGTGGGCCACACGTACCGGTTCCGCCCCAATGAACAGTATGCGGCCTGGTTGATTTTTCAGATGCCCGGATTGATGATGTACGGAAATCCGATGAGGGAACAGGCGCCCATGCCGGAAAGAGGAATAACCGAACATCTGTATTTTCCTGAAAACCACGAGGAAGAGAGTATTACCGAAGCCGTCAACAACGCTTTCGACATCTTTTTTGATGCAACGTATCAATTACTTCCCAAATTGAGTTTTACGGCGGGAGTTCGTGCAACGTTCGAACAATTTTCAATAAAAAACCGCGCATATCACAGCGGAGGCGACCCCTCGACACTCGGACGGTGGTTTGTCTTCGCCGACATCAACAGAGAAACAGGGTATATTAATGCACCGAACGACAACGCATCCAATTTCTTTTTTGCTCCTGTTGAAAATCCCGCAACGGAAAAATCTTTTTCGGCGCTCACCTGGCGTGCCAGCCTGCAATACAAAGTTGACGGTCAGTCGAACGTCTTCGCCGGATATTCACGAGGCCGCCGTCCCAATGTGCTTCAGTACAATTCGGCAGGAGAACTGTCGGTAATTGATGCCGAAACCCTCCACAGTTTTGACGCCGGATACAAGTTGGTCAGTCACCGCTTTATGTTCGACGCTTCGCTGTATTACCAACTCTACCGCAACTTCCAGAGTTCAATGTGGGAAGGTATGAATTACCTCGTGGTGGATGTTGAAAGAGCCACATCCTGCGGCGCGGAACTCTCGACAAAAGCCGTGGTCAACAGTTACCTGAATGTTTTCGGCAATTATGCGTACACATACGCTGTTTTCGACGATAAGGACAGCGACGGCAACCCGCAGGGAAATGCCGGTAACTCGTTCCGCCTCACCCCGCGAAACAGTTTTCTTATCGGATTAAATGCAGGCGTTGATATTTCGCAAAACATGAATATCGTACTCACTCCCACCTATTCATGGAAAAGCCACATCTGGTTTGAAGATGCCAACGATGAAGGAATTGAACAGGACGCCTGCGGACTGTTAAATGCAAATCTCTCGCTACGGTTTAAGCAGCAGGGATTGACCGTTTCGCTTTTCGGCTCAAACCTTACGGGCGAAAAATATCTCATTGGCGCAGGCAACATGGGAGCTATGTTCGGAATACCTACTTTCGTTCCGGGAGCGCCGAGAATGTTGGGAGGAAAATTAACGTGGAAGTTTTAATGAGTTTTTTATTTATATTTTATATTATTTATATTATTTATTATGAACAGATTGAAGTGTTTATCAGTGTTGTTTGCTGCCGTATTGGCAGGAGTAGTTTTTGTTGCCTGTAGTAAGGATGATGACAAACCCGGTGAAGCAGGAAAAGAAGCAGGAGAGGCCATGTGTGGTTGTGTGTCGGGTTATGAAGTCCCTGAAGACTTCGCAGCCTTCATGGCTTACGCAGAGCAATTGTATAACTGCCTTGCGACAATTGCTCCTTATAGCGAGTACATAGAACTGGCAGGGGATGTAGACAATAGCTACGGCTACGACCCGGAAGCAGAAAATCCGCTGTATAGCGTTTTTGCCTTCACAAACGCCGATTTTGAAAAAGAGTTTAAAAAGGCAACCGAAGTTTGTATGTCGCCATTTCAAATGTTATTTGACCTGTTGATGCCGCAAGGCGATCAGGAATAGCCAAAAACTGTGATGACAAAAATACCCGCCTGATTCGTGTGGAACATTCGCAGATCAAGCCCGCCAATCCGATCTATGCCGAAGTGATTATCCGCAAACTGTCGTCCACCATGCAGGCAACCCTGCAAAACCCGAAATATCCTTACCGATACCGCGTTATCTGAAATCGGACGGTCGTCTGGACGTGGATTACCTGATGCGCGATTTTCAGAAGTTTTGGCATCTGAACAGCGGCATCTGGCTGGAGAAGTGCGATTATCCGGAAGCGGGCCTGGATGGTGGTCTTCGACCGCCGTAAGACCGTCAAATGGGAGGATAAGCTCTATATAAAAAAGAAAACCGTGAACGGTAAAACGCTTACCATCGTGGGCGCGTGAAATAATAGAACCTCTCGACCCTGTCAGCAGCTACGCAGCCTGACAGTCAGTGCATCGCGCCGACCTGACAGGGTCGTCAGACCTGTCAGGGTCAAATAACGAACGTCAATTTCCTGATCAAGCTTCCGGAATTAACGGATTAGAAAATAATATGTATTTTTGTGAGAAGAAATTTAATGTTATCAAACGATGAAAGAATTTAATACGGCAGGTCCCTGCAACAGTGCAGAGCATTACATGATAGACGCCTCCGTCCGCTTGCAGGGCGTGGAAGAGTTGATCGACAATAAAAAATATTTTGTGATTCATGCGGCGCGTCAGAGCGGAAAAACAACGTATCTGAAAGACCTTGCCAAACGGCTCAATGCCGGAGGAAACTATTATGCGCTGTGGTGTTCGCTGGAAAGTATTCAAAATATTATTGAACCGAAAGAGGGGATACCCAGAATTGTCAAAAAAATTGAAAATCAGGTTCGGATTTCGAATATTCCCCACAAGACGGAAT
>JAISCQ010000171.1 GCA_031265445.1 Bacteroidales bacterium | reverse complement strand
CATCGATGTATCATGCATCGTTGATAAAGCAGGACAGGCCTGCGGCTCTTCCCGGTGAATGCAGTCAATAAAAAAACCGCCCATTGCCAGATGCAATGATGCGGCTATCGTGTATTTCTTATCAATGTTTTTCCTAACTTTCGCGCGCGCGCGTACTGTCAGCCCGATAATCTCTCTCTCTCTCTCTCTCTCTCTCTCTCTCTCTCTCTCTCTCTCTCTCTCTCTCTCTCTCTCTCTGCAAAAGACATGCCAAAGCCCTCTATTTTCGGGGCTTTAACTGCAAATAATATGTTGGAAAAAAAGTACAAAATTGATCGAGTTTACTTAACAGATAAATAAAGGATATGCTCCTGAACGCTTTTAAAAATCGAAGACATTATTGACAACACAGTGAAAACTTAATTTTCTAAGTATAAGCGATATAAATCATAGAAAATCGGTTTTCCAACGATGCAAATATACATATCTTTTTTGGAAAAAACCCTTCAGCCATTCGACCATCCGTTTTTTAGGATTTTTTAACAATTCGCCGCTGTCGGTTTTTTAGTGATGATCCTACTTCCACGTTACTCATGATTATTCCCGGATAACTTATATTTATCCGCGGTTAAATTTTTGGAACCTTCAAAAAATAAAAGATTTACTTCTGTAGGAATAACGGGCTCCTCTGCAGGAAAAATATTTCGAATCATATCATGATCCGAAATTTGACTACCTTTACCGTCTGTAAAATACAAACTAACGGACGACAAACCGCCAAGGGAAGTCGACGATAAGTTTGTGAAAATCAAAAATAATGCATGATGGATGAAAATAAGAATTTCCCGGAAGAGTTTGAAGAAACTCCATGGATTTATCCGCTGGTAAATAAAAGGACCGTCGATATTCCCGAGATGGCCGCGGAAGTCGCCAAAAGGACGGGTATTGAGGTATCAAAAGTTGAAGAATACATTCGCCTTTACAACGATGCCGTCATGCAACATCTTCGCGAAGGAAAAACCGTCTTTTATTTGGACATGGGTTACCTGGTGCCCGAATTGGACGAAGACGGCAAATTGGTAGCGTACAGTTTCGAAGTGTCGGAAGAAATTCAACAAAGATTAGAAGACAATATGCATAAAAACCCTTCGCTGAATTAAATATTCTCAAATCATCTTTCCATCCAAAACCTCATGAAAACTTTATTGCTTGTCGCTTATCGCCTGCCGCTTTTTGTTCTTTCCCTTTCTCTCGCTTTTCACTCTTTTGCTGCCGAGCCGCCCACCGGACTCACGACCGACCTCCTGGAACATACCGACCGTGTGTTTCTCGACGGTTATCCTGCCAACTTCTCGCTGGAAGAACGCAGGGCGGCCATAGAACGTTACCGGTTAACCGCCATTCGCAGCGCAAAGCCTTATCTTGGCTGGATAATGAATGACGCCAGACCCAACACGCTGCAAACCGCTTACCGTATCTTGATGGCCAGCAGTACAAAACTGCTGGCGCAAAACCAGGGCGATATGTGGGACAGCGGGCGTACTGCAAGCGACAACTCTACCGCAGTGCAATATGCCGGAAAACCGCTGCAACCATCCACCGTGTATTACTGGAAAGTACAGACCTGGAGCAACCACGGCGAGGAAAGCCCCTTCTCCGAACCGAAAAGCTTTATCACTGCCGAAAGGTTCGATAACCGCACCGCCTGTTATCCTTTGCAGGTAGCTGACGAATATCCCGTACGGATGCGCCGTTTGTATACAGACGGCGCCAACGCCAGCGCCAACGACAAGGCTTTGGTACTGGTTGACGGATTGGAAAGCGATCTTGACGAGATAGACCCTGCCGAGGTTGAAAGTTTTTCTGTATTGAAAGATGCGGCCGCAACAGCGGTTTACGGCACGAGAGGAGCTAACGGCGTGCTGCTGATCACTACCAGGCGCGTCGGAGACGGCAAAAAACATTTTTCGGCGCGTCCATCGAAAGCTGTTTTCATTGATTTCGGCAAAGCCGCTTTCGGACGCTTACGCATCACTTTAACATCTCCAAAGAACGACACCGTTACTGTCCGCATGGGCGAACATGTCAAGGATGGCCGCATCGACCGCAAACCCGGCGGCACGATCCGGTATGCATCCTACAAGCTTCCGGTAATGGCCGGCACATATACCTATTCCGTAAAGATCCGCCCGGACGTACGCAACACCAGCGCCACAGCCAACGAAAGCGGCGTAAAAGCCATCCTGATGCCTGATGATACCGGCGAAGTAATGCCTTTCCGTTATTGCGAGATAGAAGGTTACTATGGGAATATCCGTAAGAGCGACGTCGTCCGTCAATCGGTATATTATCCGTTTAACGAAACGGCATCCCGCTTCCTTTCGTCCGATACGGTGCTGAACCGGGTTTGGGAACTGTGCAAATACTCCGTCAAGGCCGTTTCCTTTGCGGGAATATATGTGGATGGCGATCGTGAAAGGATTCCTTATGAAGCCGATGCGCTCATTAACCAACTGTGCCACTATTCGGTAGACCGTGAGTTTGCCATTGCCCGGCGCTCCTGCGAATACTTCTTCGAATATGCCACCTGGCCTGCCGAATGGATCATGCAGTCGGTGCTGATGAGTTGGTACGATTACCTGTATACGGGCAACCCGGCATCGATAGAACGTTTTTATGAGGATTTGAAAGCCAAAACCCTCTCGGCGCTTACCGAAACCAACGGTCTTATCAGTACGCGTACCGGCAAGCTGACGCCCGAACTGATGAAATCCATCCATTTTGCCGGGAAAGCGATCCGCGACATTGTCGACTGGCCGCAAAGCGGCGTGCTTGGCATAGGAAAAGAATCGCCCGGCGAAGCGGACGGATTTGTATTCACCGATTACAACACGGTGGTGAACGCCTACCATTACGAAGCGCTGAAACTCATCAGCCGCATAGCCGAAGCCCTCGGCAAAACCGCCGACCGTGACGCCTACCTGAAACAGTCCGGATACGTCAAACAACAGTTCAATAAACTCCTGCTCGACAGGAAAAAGGGATACTACAACGATGGTATCGGTACCGAACACAGCGCCTTACATTCCACGATGTTCCCGCTGGCTTTCGGTATGGCGCCTGCCGGAAACAGCAAAACGGCGACCGACTACATGCGTAGCCGCGGCATGGCTTGCAGCGTATACGGATCGCAATTCCTGATGGATGCCGTGTACAACGCGAATGATGCTGCATACGGCTTGCAGTTGCTCTCGTCTACAGCCGAACGTAGCTGGTACAACATGATCCGCGCAGGTTCCACTATTTCGCTCGAAGCGTGGGACAACAAGTACAAGCCTAACCAGGACTGGAACCATGCGTGGGGAGCTGCTCCCGCCAATGTCATCCCGCGCAGGCTGATGGGCGTGGAACCGCTCGAACCGGGTTTCCGCAAGATCCGCATCAAGCCGCAGCCGGCCACGCTTGCCCATGCCGAACTCGTCATGCCCACCATTCGCGGCGACGTGAAAGTCTCATTCCGCAACACACCCGGTACAAAATTCGAGATGGAAATAGAAATCCCCGCCAATACGGTAGCAGAAGTATGGTTGCCGCTCCTTGACAGGAAACAGCGGTTAACCATGGATGGCGCTGCACAAAAGGGAATTGTCGACGGCTCTTTCGTAAAATTACAGGCCGGATCGGGAAAGCGCCGTTTTGTAGTGGAAAATTAATTTAAATATGCCCTGATTGGGCTTGACTGCCGCCAAGCAAAAAACCGAAAATTATTATTATATATTTCATCGCTAATATAATAGAGATCATATAAATTAGGTTTTTATGAAGTCGATTTTGAAATTATTGAGTCCGCATGCCAGCAGCATACAGGTATCCCGGAAATCATCCCTGACTGCTCTTACCTTATCTTTGACTGTTCGAAAAATTTTACACTGTCCGATAGCATGTTCTATTTTTACCCGTTTGCTTGAAATCTGCCGGTTCAAGGCCTTTTCTCGGGCATTCAGCTCTCTCTTTCGGGGTTTCTTGACGGGACGCCTGACATCTGCATTATCGGGATTCAATCCGATAAATCCCAAATCCTCCCAAAGGATGACGGGAACTTCAAAT
>JAISCQ010000089.1 GCA_031265445.1 Bacteroidales bacterium | reverse complement strand
GATATAACATGCTCCGTAAACACATCAAGGTGGAACCGGCGCGCTGGTATACCCATTGCGACCGCATCGGGATGCTCGTATGGCAGGACATGCCGAGCGGCGACAATAACTGGGGACGTAAAAGAACCGATTATGCGCGTGACTATCTTGACGATGATAACGAAGAGACCCCCATGACCCGTGAAGCGCGCGAGAACTACCTGAAAGAGTGGAAAGAGATCATAGACGGGCTGTACTCATATCCCTGCATCGTCATGTGGATCCCGTTCAACGAGGGCTGGGGACAGTTCGATACGAAAAAAGTAGCGGCGCTGACAAAGTCATACGATGCGTCGCGCATACTGAACATCGCTTCGGGCGGCAATTTCTATCATACGGGCGATGTGCTCGACCAGCACCACTACCCCGAACCCGAAATGTTCCTGTACGACGCCGGTCGCGTCAATGTGCTGGGAGAATACGGAGGTATCGGCTATGCCGTGAAAGAACACCTGTGGCAGGCCGACGAAAATTTCGGTTACGAAGCGCTGCTCAAAAATCCGGAGGAGACCACCGACAAATATATCGAATACCTGAACATGTTGAAAACGCTCAACCGCTTCTCAGGAGCGGTTTATACACAGCTTACCGATGTGGAGGGCGAAGTAAACGGACTGATCACCTATGACCGTAAACTGATAAAAGTAAATCAGGAAAGTATCAGGAAAGCAAATCAGGAAATCATACAGTCCTTTTCCGAATAAACCTTGACGTAAGATGGCGCAGCAGTTTTTTTAAAAATTTTGTGGAGGTTTCTTTGTATCCTGAACGTTTTAAATATTTATGTTATTTATGTTTGTTTTTATTGAAATCAATGGCAACTCGTTTATTTTTTCACGCAAAAAATCATATAACATTCGGAATGATTTTTTGGGGAGTAGTAATATTTTGTGGTTGTGAAACGGGAACAACGCACAGGGGAGAGGTTATATGATTTGATGCTGTAACCATTTGATGTTCACGATCTGTACTCTATTGATGATATTTAACCATATTCGAACGCCCTGTAAAGTATGTCCGGACACCCCATAAAGTATATTCGGACGCCCTATAAAGTATATTTGAACGCCCTGTAAAGTATATCCGGACACCCCATAAAGTATATTTGAACGCCCTACAAAGTATATCCGGACACCCCATAAAGTATATTTGAACGCCCTACAAAGTATATCTGGACACCCTACAAAGTATATTCGGACACCCCATAAAGTATATTCGGACGCCCTTTAAAGTATATCCGGACACCCCATAAAGTATATTTGAACGCCCTACAAAGTATATCCGAACGCCCTATAAAGTATATTCGGACGCCCTGTAAAGTATATCCGGACGCCTATTCGAGCCGTTCCAGTCCTGTCGGTCGCGAAGCAGCGCAGACAGGCTGGTAACGTGAGCTTACGTGATGCGTCACGAAATTTTCAATTGAAGGGTCAATTTCCGGAGGATTTTCCTCTTCCCGGAAACTGCTGTTTCAGGTCGCTGTATTTAGCCGACGCTCCGATTGCGTTTACCTTGGCTGCTTCGCGCAAACTGCGGTAATATGCTATGGAATTGCTGTACAGGTCGCTACCCAGCAAACGGTTTGTGTCCTCCATTGATTGCAGAACGCCGTTCACCCGTTCGATACGCGGATTAAGCGCACGGTGCGCAGCGATATCCTTCGTATGCTCTTCCATGCTGATATACGAAGGAACCAACTGCGGATCCTGCTGCATGTACGAGAATGTTTTATCAATCCACACTTCCATTTCGTATGCCACGCGACCGTACAACTGCCGCTGTTTCGGCGTAAGGTTTACCGCCTTGCCTTTCATGATGTCTTCGATTTCCATCAGCGCCCTGTCTAACCGGACTAATTCGTCTTCCGTAAAAGACACCGAGATTAAATTGTCTAAAGCCATGTTTACATTTTTTAGGTTACATTTTTCAGGTCAAAAAATTTCCTGCAAAGATAATCAAATTTGAATTGAATATTATACTATTGTCAAAACTTCAAATGACCTGTCGGCAGCTTCACAGCCTGACAGGGTCTTTCCACAGTATTGATCGTGAGCAGAGATGCAGGCAACGGCGTTGTGTCGGGGAAATACTTTTAGTTGATGCATACATGGCGCTGCTGACAGGGTCATTTGACATTAGAAAAGACCCGGCAGGGGTTTTCTCCTTACCGGGGTCGCGTTGTCCGCAGGCCTTGCGGCGGTCATTCAACGGCCGCGATGCCCCATTATTTTATCAGCCGCTTTGCCGGCAGCGAAGAAGCCTGTTGGTGTAAAGCCCAGCGGGTAATCATAAAAAACCCATTTCGCTTCCGCAGGAACTTGAGTGGTCATTTCATATTCAAACGAACGGCCTTCTTCTGTCATTCTGTCATATACCATGTTCCATCCCCTGCTCAGATGCATGTCATACTTATACGTATATGTCAGCGTCGTTTCACCATAAGTTTCGGTTTCAGTATAAGACCCTGTAATGGTTACATTTCTGTCCACATACATCACTTCTCCTACCCACTTTCCGACTCCATGATAGAAATAACCTGTATTAATTTCCGATTTGTATGCCTCCAGGGACACCATACATACTTTTACTTGAGGATCGCTTACCGTTACCGTTACATCCGTTGAAATTTCATCATCAATAGATACAAGGTACCGGTCGCTGACGCTTACCGGAAGCGTTATTGTAAATCCGCCGCCGGTATAAGGGGCGCTGACAAGCGTGATGATGTCATTTTCGTCGTCGAGTTCAATTTCCGCTTTTACAAGGTCAATTTGATCATTGTAACTTGTGCCGTTTTCAATGGAGACCACGATTTCGTAGGCGCTTTCAGGCTCGTCCTTTTTGCATGATACGCACAGCATGGCGCCGCACAGCAGCGCCATCCATGCATTTCTAAAACTGTTTGTGTAATGAATCATTTTCTTTTTGAATTATTATTGAATAAGTATCTATACTTACGAAATAAGGATCTATTTGTTACACGGAGATGCGAAATTTTTCACCAATATTTATATCACATTGTTAAAATTTAGGTTTTATCAGATTTCAAACCTTTTTTGAAAGAAAACGAACCTCTAACTGTACGATTATCTTTAATATTGCACCTGTTTATTTATTTAAAATCGTACCTGTAATGAAACATTTTATCTTTATTTTTACAGTAGCCTTGTGGTTTTCAAGTACACAGGCGCAGTCGAAACCGGACGATCAACCTCTGGTGCGCGGGTTGGCCATTGCAGCTCCTTCGCAGCGCGGGCTGGATCTTTTCCTGAAATTTATCGAAACCGAACTGGCCCCGGCGCGTTTCAACCTGCTGATCCTGCGGGTGGATTACAATTACGCTTACGAAAGCCATCCCGAACTGCGTGATGCATCGACTTTGTCAAAAGCCGACGTTAAAAAGATCGTGGCCGTTTGCCGGAAATACAACATGCAAATAGCGCCTCAGGTCAACCTGCTGGGGCACCAGTCGTGGGCTTCGCAGGTGGGCAACCTGTTGAAAGCGTATCCCGGATTTGATGAAACGCCGCACGTAAAGATGCCCGGGAAATACGAGTGGCCCAATGCCGACGGCCTGTACTGCAAAAGCTACTGTCCGCTTCACCCGGAGGTGCATCAGGTCGTTTTCGAGGTTGTGGACGAACTGTTGGATGCTTTTGAAACCAACCTGTTCCATGCCGGGATGGACGAGGTATTTTACATCGGCGACGACAAATGTCCGCGCTGCTCGGGACGCGATAAAGCCGAATTGTTTGCCGGCGAGTTAACGTTGATACACCATCACCTGGCAGCGCGCGGCGGACGGCTCTACATCTGGGGCGACCGCCTGATCGACGGCAAAACCACCGGCATCGGCGCATGGGAAGGGAGCATGAACCAGACCAGCCGCGCCATCGACCTGATCCCGAAAGAAGTCTTTATCTGCGACTGGCACTACGAACGCGCCGACCTCACCCCGGTATATTTTGCCATGAAGGGCTTCGACGTGGCGACCTGTCCCTGGCGGAAACCGTCTTTGGCCGTACAGCAGCTGGAAGATATGAAACGCTTCCGCAAACAGTCGCCGAACGCTATGGCACGGCATTTCCAGGGGATGATACAAACGGTATGGTCGGGCGCCGATGCTTTCCTGAAATCATACTACGACCGGGAAACGTATGAGAAAGCCGAATCGGATGCCGCTTGCCTGAAACAGCTCATCGGCGAATTTAAAAAGATGGATCAATGAATAAACTCATCACATGCTGCCTGTTATTGGCCTTATCCGCAGCGAACCTGCCGGCGCAGGACGGCGCTTCCGCGTACCGGCAAAAGCCCGTCGACAGGGAGGCTTTCTATTTCCCGGTATCCGACGGAAAGAAGGATGTAAGCCGCGAATTGCAGGAAGCCATCAATCAGGTGAAGAAAGAATACGGGTTCGGTATCGTATTCATTCCCGAAGGCGTTTACCGGATTTCGAAAACCATCTATATCCCGCGGGCCATCCGCTTGATTGGCTACGGGAAGGAACGGCCGCTCGTCGTGCTGTCAAAGAACTCTCCGGGATTCCAGCAGGAAGCGCCCGGGGACAAGGGACGTGCGGGTTACATGTTCTGGTTCGTGAACAGCGTTCCGGAAGAAGGCAGGCAGGTTGCCGATGCCGGGGCGAGCACTTTTTACAGCGCCATGTCGAACATCAACCTGAAAATAGAAGACGGCAACCCGCACGCGGTGGCCTTACGGACGCACTTTGCGCAGCACAGCTTCGTTTCGCACATCGACATACAGATTGGCAACGGCAAGGCGGGCCTTTTCGAGGTGGGCAACGAGATGCACAACGTCCGCTTTTACGGCGGCGACTACGGCATCTACACCACCAAGGCATCGCCGGGCTGGCCGATGATGATGGTGGATACTTATTTCGAGAAGCAGAAAAAGGCTGCCATCAGAACGCAGGAAGGCGGGTTGACCATCGTACGGCTACACGCCAGGAATGTTCCGACCGTGCTGGATATCGAGCCGAACTATTCCGACCGGCTTTTTCTTGAAAACTGCCTGTTCGACAATGTCAGCGGACCGGCAATTGTTGTCAGCAACGAGAACAATGCAGGCAACCAGATCAGTCTGAAAAATGTGGATTGCCGCAATGTGCCCGTGCTGGTGAAATATCGCCGCAGCGAAACGATCACCAATGGTAAGGGAAAGATATACCGGGTGACGCATTACACGCACGGTCTGCACATCGACAACCTGGCCGCCGAACCCGAAATACGTACGGACGCGGCGATGGAGGAGCTTACCGGACTGCCGCCCATGGCGGAAAGCGATATTCCCGCCTTGCCGGATATATCCGCATGGGTGAACATACAGGATTTGGGGGCCAGGGGGGATAACGAAACGGACGATACGGAAGCGTTCCGGGAAGCCATCAGGAAACATGCCAATATATATGTGCCGCAGGGATGGTACATCATTTCGGAACCATTGGTCTTGCAGGCCAACACCAGCCTCATCGGGCTGAACCCTGTTTCCACGCAGCTGATATTGAAGGAAAGTACGCCGGCATTCAGCGGTTTCGGGTCGCCGGTGGCGCTGGTGGAAACGCCCCGCGACGGGATGAACATTGTTAACGGTCTGGGTCTGAACACCGGCGCGTACAATTACCGGGCAGTCGGATGTAAATGGATGGCCGGAGCGCGTTCGTACATGAACGATGTGAAATTCATGGGCGGGCACGGCGGTATGAACAAAGGCCCGCAACAGCCGTGGCGGGGAACGCCGCAAGGAATCAGTTCGCCCTCGAAACCGGCAGCGGCGCAGGGGATGGATTACGCATGGGACAACCAGTACTGGAGTCTCTGGATCACCAGCGGCGGCGGGGGAACCTTTAAGGATATATGGACGGCCAGCACGTACTGCACGAATGGGGTGTACGTCAGCAATACATCCACCGAAGGCCGTATCTATGCCATGTCGATAGAACATCATGTGCGGAACGAAGCGCGTTTCAGCCATGTATCCAACTGGAAAGTGTATGCCTTCCAGTTGGAGGAAGAAAGCCGGGAAAGCCGCTACTGCCAGCCGCTTGAGCTGGATAACTGTTCGGATATGGTGTTTGCCAACCTGTACATGTTCCAGGTGATCCGTGTCAACACGCCTTACCCGTATTCCGTTCGTACATGGAATTGCCGCGGCATCGAGATGCTGAACGTACACAACTATGCGCAAACAAAATATGCCGCGGCGCTTCCCCTGTATGATGCCAATACCGGATTGGAGGTGCGTCCGTGGGAATTTACGAGGCTGTATATATCCGGAAAGGAAAAGAGGACAACGCCTTTAGACATCAACCTTGCCGGGAAAGTGCAGCAGCATGCTGCCGGTTTCGAATTTGCACAGGGTACAGCCGGCGACAGCAAGGGCAACATATATTTCTGCGAACAACGCCTGCGCCGCCTCTATAAATGGTCTGCGGAAACCAACACGGTAAGCCCGCTGGCCGATTTCCCGTGGGAACCTTTGTCGCTTGCCTGCGACACAAAGGACAACCTGCTGGTAGTGTTCCGCTACAATCCGCAACCCGGCTACATGGTGGACGGGAAACAGGAATCGGTGCGGCAACTGCCCGATGCCGGCGGTACATCATTCAGCGGATGGGGTAATTCGGGATTTGCCACGTGGGTATATTCCATCAATCCCGACAAGGTCGAAGAAAGTATGGGACTGCTGCGCAAAATGCCGATGGATTCGGTGGCCGGAATACATAAAGCCCTGTATCCGGCCAACCGCTGGCGCGACTACCACGATTTCAATACGGTAGCGATCTCCCGGCCGCAGGAGTGTTTTGTCGCGCCCGACGGGGTGACGATTATCCCCTGCCAGTACGATCTGGCGCGTGCCTGCGCCGTATTGGAAGCCTTCCCGGGAAAACCGTTCTATGCCGCCGACGAATACGACAAGCGCATGGTACGGATGGATGTTGCCGCCGACGGGACTCTTTCCGGCATGAGCTATTTCGTGGAGGCAGGCGAATTTGGTTCCGCCCTGGATAAGGACGGGAACCTTTACGTAGCAGACGGACAGGTTTATATTTATGATAAGACCGGCAAGCGCACCGGGCAGATCAATGTTCCCGAAAGGCCGCTGACCATGGCGTTTGGCGGAAAGGATAAGGATATACTGTTCATTAATTCGCATCATTCTTTGTTTTCAGTTAAAATCAAATAATACAATGTTCGACAATAGAAAACCATCCAGTCAAAAATCATCAGCCGGGTTTACGAACTCGACGAAATCAATTAAAAACCAATATCCGATGAAACACTTTATTTATACTCTATTGTTGGTACTGGCGCTCGTTTTGTGCGGGAACAACAAGTCGATTGCCAATCCCGACCGGTTTATCCGTATCAGCGGGCCGGATTTAGTAACGCCCGACGGGAAAAAGTTCCTGATACAGGGCATCAACCTCGGCAACTGGCTCAACCCGGAGGGTTACATGTTCTTTTTCAGCAATGTGAACTGTTACCGCACCATCAACGATGCGTTTTGCGAACTGGTTGGCCCGGATTTCACCGCCTGGTTCTGGCGCGAGTTCAAAAAGAATTACATCACGCGGGAAGATATTGCTTACATCAGGCAAACAGGCATGAATTCCATCCGTATTCCGTTTCATTACAAGCTGTTTACCGATGAGGATTATATGGGATCGACCGGCAATCAAAACGGTTTCGAAATCATTGACCAACTGTTAGACTGGTGCCGGGCGGAAGGCCTGTATGTGATTTTCGACATGCACGATGCGCCGGGCGGGCAAACGGGCGATAATATCGACGACAGCTACGGCTACCCGTGGCTGTTCGACAGCGAGGAAAGCCAGGCGCTGTGTTGCGACATCTGGAAACGGATCGCACAACGGTATGCCAGCGATACGATCGTGCTGGGCTATGATCTGCTGAACGAACCGATTGCACACTATTTCAAGGAAGATTACCCGCACCTGAACGCTGCCCTCGAGCCTTTCTATAAAAGATGTACGGCAGCCATCCGCGAAGCGGACAAAAACCATATCGTGCTGTTGGCCGGCGCACAGTGGAACAGCAATTTCAGCGTGTTTTCCGACTGGAAGTTCGACGACAGGATCATGTACACCTGCCATCGCTACTGGTGCGACACGCTGCAAAACAATATCCAGGATTTCGTTGATTTCCGCGACAGGGTGAACCTGCCGATGTACATGGGCGAAACGGGTGAAAACAACGACCAGTGGGTGGGTTCGTGGCGCCGCCTGATGGAACGCAACAACATCGGCTGGCATTACTGGCCATATAAGAAAATGGCCCGTGGAGCCTGCATGATGATCATTTCACCGCCCGAAAACTGGAATATGGTAGTGGAATACACCAAGAAAGACCGGAGCAGTTTCGGCAAGATTCGTGAAGCGCGTCCCGATCAGGCCTTGGTACGCAAAGCGTTGACCGATCTGCTCGAAAACATGAAGTTTGCCAATAGCCGGAAAAACGAAGGATATACCAGGGCATTGGGGATGGCGCCATAGTTTCGTTCAGGATTTTCCACAGGGATTTTTTCTATTCGACATTTTTTCGAATAGCCGGTGATACGTTCTTCTGTAAAGCTATTTTATTACCTTTGTTGCGCATGTATCAAGTGATGTCTTTTTATGTTTTAACACCCTAAAATAAACATTATATCTGATACATGCTTTTTCTATCTTAGAAATTTAGGTAATTTTTCGTTCCCTTTGAATCATTTGTTATCAGGTATTTTTTGTTCGAAGAACACAATCTTTAGTACGTTGCATGCATTTGCGTGCTTCGTTATGTTATTGCTGTGCAGCAATCTTCACGGGCGTTCGATATGGGTGAGCCTCTACAATAGCCTGCAGGTGCGCAGCGTAGTGGTGAGCGCCTACAACGGGCCGTTGATCGTATCGGTCGATGGCGGCGTACAATATACCATTGCTGCGGGGCAAGCTGTTTATGCGACTTTGTGCGACGGCGGGATATGGATCAGCAATATGCAGGGGCAAACAGGATCATTCAAACACGTGACCGTGCAGGGCGTTGACAGTTCGGCTATTGTTCGTCTAAGGCCGGTATCGCCTCAGGCAGAGGCCCGTAACTACGAGGAGGCCGTCAGTTTGGCCGCTGATATCGACCGGATACAGTTGATCAACCGGGTTGATGAGGAACGTTACATTGCCGGCGTGATCGAGGCCGAAGCAGGGCAGGGGAGGGCCCGCGAGTTTTACAAGGCCAAGGCTATTATTTGCCGTACTTACTTGTACGGACATATCGACCGGCACGAAAACGAAGGCTTCCATCTGTGCGACGAAGTGCATTGCCAGGCATACAAAGGACAATGCCGCGGACGGAACATACTTCCCGCCGTGGCGGCTACCCAGGGTATCATCCTTACCGACCGCAAGGATTCGAAACCCATCCTGGCGACATTCCATTCCAACTGCGGCGGTGAAACCGAGTCGGCGCAGAACGCATGGCAAAACAACCTGCCCTACCTGGCGCCTGTTGCTGATCCGTATTGCAGTTCGTCATCCAATGCCCGCTGGCAAAAGACCGTTTCGCTTGACGACTGGATCAGTTACCTGGTAAAAAACGGTTACAAGCTCAATCCGGATGTCGTAACCGATTTCAGCTTCCAGCAACTCCGGCGGATTCCGAATTACACGGTCAATAAATTTACGATGCCTGTACGGCAAATACGAACCGATTGGCAGTTACGCTCGACGTTCTTTTCCATCGCGGTGGAAGATGGTAACGTGCTGTTCCGGGGCCGTGGTTACGGGCACGGGGTGGGGCTGTGTCAGGAAGGCGCCATGGAAATGGCGCGCCGTGGCTTTAAATATGGCGAAATTATCAGTTTTTATTACAAAAATGTCAATCTGGTTCCTGTAAACACGTTGCAGATCAGGGTGCCGGAATTTGATTAGTTATGCTCATAAAAATGGTCAGGAGAACTCAAAGCTCAGAGATAAGACTTCTTACGGTGGCGACCGGGAAACTCAAAAATATACTTTTGGTTGTACTGTTGGCGATCCGAAAATATCAGAACCGAATGTAACCGTCTTAAAGAAAATTGAAACTCAAAACCCAAAAATGTCGGAACGAATCATCTTAGGCATCGACCCCGGAACCACCATCATGGGATACGGGCTGATCCGGGAGCAAAGCATCCGTAAGGCGGAACTGTTGGCTCTGGGCGTACTTGAATTGCACAAGTACGACGACCATTACACAAAGCTGAAAGTCATTTTCAACCGCGTTATCGGGCTGATCGACCAGTTTCATCCCGCCGAACTTGCGGTCGAAGCGCCTTTCTACGGGAAAAACGTGCAATCGATGCTCAAATTAGGGCGCGCGCAGGGAACAGCTATTGCAGCAGCCCTGTCGCGTTCGCTCGACATATACGAATATGCCCCGCGGAAGATCAAACTGGCGATCACCGGACAGGGTAATGCCTCGAAGGAACAGGTGGCAGCGTTGCTCCAAAGAATGTTCGCCATCTCCGAAATGCCTGCCGATCTCGATGCTACCGACGGATTGGCTGCCGCCGTATGCCATTTTTACCAAAAGGACAAGTCTCCGGACCCGGATGCACCGATAACCTCAGTCGGCGATAGCAAGGCCAAAAGTTGGAAAGAATTTATCAACAACAACCCGAAAAGGGTAAAATAGCAGTTGATTAAAATTGTTATGCTAAACCAGTGAACTCACAAGGGTTATGTTTCATCTGAAGATTGTTTTTATCGGTGCGGGAAACCTTGCTGTACATTTATCTCAAGCCCTGCAAAATGCAGGTTTTGAAATAGCTCAGGTATATAGTCGTACCGAAGCATCGGCCGGGGAGCTTGCCGGCTTGTTGCAAGCGCCGTACACTGCCAGCATCAGCCGTATTGTCGATGATGCATCATTATACATCATTTCTGTTAGCGACGATGCCATCGGATCAGTATTGGGGAGTCTGAACCCGGCAGGCCTGGTTGTACATACGGCCGGCAGTGTCCCGATGGATATTTTTTCCGGTAAGTTAGACAACTACGGGGTTTTATACCCGTTACAGACCTTCTCCAAATCGCGTCCGGTTGATTTTACCGGCATACCGCTGTTTATTGAAGCCAATACGCCCGATAGCCTGCAACAACTCCGCATGGTCGCCGGCGCAATTTCACAAAAAGTCTACTGCGCTTCATCGGAAGAACGGATGCAGTTACATTTGGCGGCAGTGTTCGGGTGTAATTTTGTCAATCATCTGTATCATCTGTCCGCACAGATAGCGCAACAAGTCGGATTCAACTTCGACGTGCTGTCATCCCTGGCGCTTGAGACTGCCCGTAAAGCCATTGCTTCGGGAAATCCGCAACAGGTGCAGACCGGTCCCGCCGTCAGGGGCGACCGCCATGTGACGGACAAACATTTGGAACTGTTAGCCGCCCATCCCGTATGGCAGGCAATATACGCGATGCTGAGCGAAAACATCGGGAAAGTGAAGAACGGTGAGTGAAAAGATGCGTCCTGTAAATCCTGTCGAAAGTCAAAAGTTAACCGGGGATTTTTTTACCCGGGATGTGTTGGCTGTTGCGCCCGAATTACTCGGTAAGATATTGGTCTGTAGGGTAGGAGAGGAGCTGCTTCGTTACCGGATTACCGAAACTGAAGCATACCGGGGAGCCGAAGACTTAGCCTGCCATGCGAGCAAGGGCCGTACTGCGCGCACCGAAGCGCTGTTTCATGCGGGCGGCGCTGTGTATGTGTATTTCATCTACGGCATGTATTGGATGCTTAATTTCGTCACCGGGCGCGAAAACGAGCCACAAGCCGTATTGATCCGCGGATTGGAAGGGTTTTACGGTCCGGGCAGGCTTACCCGCAAACTACAGATCGACAGGAGTTTCTATGATGAAGATGCTGCCGTTTCGTCCCGGATATGGGTCGAGGATGATGGTTTCAGGCCCCCGTATGCAACAGGAACGCGGATTGGCGTCGACTATGCCGGCGAATGGAAGGATAAGCCGTGGAGGTTCTTTGTGGAGGGTAAGGAGGAAGATCTGCGCGACCACTCAATCAGGCGCCGGAAACATTAACGGTTTCAACAATTCCACATCAGCGGATGAATATCCTGGGATTTCAGGGTATTCGATTTTTGCCAGATAAAGTCCCTGCGGCGGCGCTGAGGTTCCTGCGGCTCCCCTGTTTTTCTCAAGGATAATCCTGCGAATGTCGGCAGGCGGGTATTTCCCAAGTCCAATTTCAATCATGGTGCCGACCATTGCCCTCACCATGTTGCGGAGAAACCGGTTGGCCGTGACCACGAACCGCAGTTCGCCGTTGCCGTCGTCTGTCCAGTAAGCCGCCAGGATGTCGCACAGGTTCGTTTTGGCATTGCCGTGCAGTTTGCTGAAACTCGTAAAATCCTTGTATTCCGGGAAAATAGCTGCCGCTTCGTTCATTTTTGCCATGTTCAGCGGACGGTAGAGATGATAAGCCAAATCGACAGTAAAAGGGTTCTTCTTCGTAGCAATCCGGTAATGGTAGGTGCGTGAAACAGCGTCAAAACGGGCATGCGCATCAGGCGGGACGGCTGCTATACGGTAAACGGCAATCTCGCGCGGTATGATCCCATTGATTTTGTTGATGAGTAAAGCGTCCGTATGCAAATCATCGCGCGAAGCATCGAAATGCGCCACATACCGGAGGGCGTGTACACCTGCATCCGTACGGCCTGCGCCGGTGAGCCGCACAGGTTCGCGCAATAACTTTCCGAACGCCTGCTCCAACTCCTCCTGCACGGTTGGCCCGTTGGGCTGCAACTGCCAACCGCAAAAGGGAGTTCCCTTATAGGTCAATTCAATAAAATAACGCGACAAGCGGACGAGTGACAAATGTACAAGTAAACGGGCGACCCGTGTACCACTTGCCGCTCGTCTACTCGTTACTGTTGATTCCGGTTATTCCAAAAACAGTTCGATGACAGGTACTTCAACGTTGGGACGTTCCACAGGAAGCGACAGGATCACATCGTTTGCACCCGATGATTCGTGGCTACCGGTACGGAATCTTATTTCCGACCCGTCATGGAGCAATTGCGCGTATTTGAACTTATCCTTGAATCCGGGCAGGTGCAACGATTTGAAAGGCCATTCCAACACATGGATGTATATCCGTTTGGTGTCAGGGTTATAAGTCATCATGCAATTCTGCGGTGCGGTAAACCCGTCGGGAACCTGTGTACAACCGTATATCGAACGGTTGTGGAACTTCATCCAGGCTGCAAGTCCGTCTAACCGTTCGTTGGCGCGGTCGTCGAATACGCCGCGTGCTGTGGGGCCGACATTGAGCAGCAGGTTGCCGCCTTTGCTCACGGTTTCGATGAGCATTACCACCAACTGGTGCACGCTTTTCCATGAATATTCGTCACGGTAGTATCCCCACGAGCCCGAGAATGTCTGGCAGGTTTCCCATGGAGCGCGTTGCCCGCGTACGGTAGGCCATTCGGCAGGCATAAACTGTTCGGGCGTCAAAAAATCCCAGCCCCAGTCGGTATGGTCGAGGTCCAAACGATTATCCACCAGAATAGACGGTTGCAGTTTGCGGATCAATTTCAATAATCCTTCCCCGTCCCAATCCTGGTGTCCCTTGCCGTTTTCGCCGGGGTAGGAGAAATCGAGGAACAGTTCGTCAATTTTGCCGAATTGGGTCAGCAGTTCGGTCAACTGGTCTTTCAGGTATTGCTGATATTTTTTCAGGTCACGTTTTTCGTTGGCGGCCTTGCGTTCCTGCGGATCGGATGGTCCGTTGGGATGGATCCTGTCATACGGGAAATCGGGATGGTGCCAGTCGATCAACGAGTAATAGAACCCGATGCGGATGCCTTCGGCGCGGAAAGCGTCGACAAACGGCTTGAGCAGGTCTTTCTTGTAAGGCGTATTGGTTACCTTGAAGTCGGTATGCCGGGTATCCCAAAGGCAAAACCCGTCGTGGTGTTTGGTGGTCAGCACTACGTATTTCATCCCTGCGGCCCTGGCTTTAGCAGCCCATTCTCCGGGATTATACATGTCGGGATCAAAATGTTCGAAATATTTCCGGTAATCGGCATCCGAAATACGTTCATTGTGCTTGATCCATTCGTGACGGCCGGGTACGGCATAAATACCCCAGTGGATGAACATCCCGAAACGATCGTGTGTCCACCATGCCATCCGTTTCTCCTTTTGCTCTTTTGTTTCCTTTGCCCAGTCGGGCGTGTCTGTTTGTGCAGTCGCTGCCCAACTCATTCCAAGGAGCATCAAAATACCTGCTAACGTCAATGTTCTCTTCATATCTATATGAATTATATGTGAATATGTATGTATAAAAAATGCTAAATGCCCACCATTCGAAAAATAGTTACCGGCAATCCTCCGCTTCTTATTTGAACGATTTGATCGCTTCGCCCTGATCGTTAATGATATTGAATACCGTATGCAATTGCAAAACTTTAAAAAGATCCAAAGCCGAATTACTTACATTGTAGAAAATGATTTGTCCGTTGTTCTTGCGGGCAGCCTTTGAAACCGATAAGAAAGCAGCAAATCCGGAACTGTCAAGGAAATGAATACCCTCCATGTTAATCAGAACTTTGGCATTGGGTCTTTCGAACAATTTTTGAAGCCCGGTTTTAACGTATTCGCTCACCAGAACATTTAACTTTTGAATGTTGTCAAACTTTACCTCTGTAACATCTCCAATTGTGTTAAATTTTAACATATTCTCCAAATAATTTGATGGTCATCCTATGTGTTAAAGTTATTTACCCGGATCCAGATATGCCCGTATCAATTCTACTTCGGTTAAATCGGTCATCGTATTAAAGCGTGCAATATAGTCGGGGTATTTTTCAATATCCTTGCCGTCTTTTGCCAATAGCTCCAATTCTTTCATATCATCGGCCATTTGCTCAATTCCCATAACAAGCGCCGATGATTTGATTTTATGCGCCAATCGGCTTAATTCCAGCCAATTTTTATTTTCGACCAGTAATTCAATGTCTGTCCGCATTTCAGCCAGTTGATGAAGAAATAATTCGATCATTTCCTTCATCATTGCACTGTCATTGCCGGTCATTTGCTGCAGATACTTCAGATTCGTTATCATGAGTACAAAATAATGCGGTAAAAGTATATCTTTTTGTTTAAAAAAACTATTTTATATGCTTTTTTTATCCGAAATGAACAATATTAAGTTTCTGTTTGTTCCTGTGCGCGGGTTCAAAATGTAGACATGCCATCCTTTCGGGATATGCGTATGATGATGCGCCGTTTTGATTTCCTGATATATTGCCCGGTAGCAGGAATGATCCCGGATTGGCCTCTGCTGCGCGGTAGCAAACATGAAATTGTTCCGGTTCCCGTTTGCTGCGCGGTAGCAAACATGAATTTGTTCCGGTTCCCGTTTGCTGCGCGGTAGCAAACACGAATTTGTTTCGGTTTTCCATAAATCATTGTAGCCGTTCAGGATTTTTAGAAATCCACTGTAACCGTTACTTCGGTATTGCCTTGCGTCCAGTCGCAGCCTTCGGTAATCAACCGCATGGCTTCGCGGTCGGCGGAATCGCATAGCTTACGTATTACCTGCAGGTTATGCGGTCGTCCTCCGGAGTCAATATTGAACCGTATCCGTACTTTTCCTTTCATTCCGGCACATTCGCCATCAGTGGGCGCTATCAGGCTTTCCCGGAGGTACTTCCTGTATGCGCGCCGTCCGATGGTCGGTTCGGGAACGATGGTCTGTGGTTCCGATTCCTCAACGGCAACCGCTGAACCGATCACACTTGCCTTGCGCTGGACGCCATAACCTACTACCACAACTTCGTCCAACTGCCGGGCGTCTTCGTGCATCGCTATGAGCAATTGTGAAGTGTCGACTTTTATCTCCTGTGTTTCGTAGCCGATAAAGCTTGCCTGTAGCGTAGCATGGTCGTCAACGTTCAGGGCAAACCCGCCTTCAGCATCCGTTACAACGCCTGCTGCACGGTTTTTCACGGCAATGTTCACGCCCGGCATCGGATCGCCCGATTCATCAACCACTTTGCCGCGTATTTGGCGTGCGGCCTTCGGAGAGCTTGCCTCCCTGATCAGGACGTCTTTCGCCTTGCCTTGCAATGCTTCCGCCACAGCGGGAGTCGGTTTTTGCAGTTCGTCGAACGGCTCTTCCGGTTTCGGTGTAACCGGCTCGACGGGCGCTTCCGTTCCGGCTTCCTCCATCTCCATGAGTTCAACTGCCGATATATCCATCTCTTCTACGATCATTTCCGAATTGGCGGCTGCCGGGGGTGCTGACGGCGATCCTGCACGTTGCTGCGATCTATCCTGCATCGCTGATTCCTTTGATTCCTGCCTTAGCGCTTGCTCCGTCGCGGCGAGTTTTTTATCTTTTCTCATGCTGTTAACCGGCGTTTCTGTGGGTGTTGCTTCCGATAAAACCGATGTCTGCGGCGTTTCGTGCAACAGGAAATACCACCCGAAACCAATTACCAGCGCCACACTTGCTGCTACACTCAACCGGAGCAGGATGCGGCGCCCTTTGGGATGCGAACGGTCTGTAATTTGCTGCTGCATTCGGCGAATGGCCGTAGCGTGGTCGCTTTCCACCGATTCGAATCCTTCCAGCGCTTCCCGCAAAAACGCATCCTGCATCGCTTCACGTTCAATGCGGTGCGCTTCCTTTCCTTTGCGGCGGCCTTGTATGTAATGCAACAGGTTCATTGGCTGATTTGTTTTTCGATACATATTTTCAGGTTGCGTTTGCCGTTCTGGATGTAGCTTTTGACGCTTTTCAACCGGTAGCCGGTGTCATCCACAATGTCGGCGTACGACATTTCGTCCATGAAAAATTTTGAAATGCTGATACGCTGCGGTTCGGGAAGCTGCTCCATGCATTTGCGGAGCGCCTCGAATTGTTCCTCGTCGCGCCTTTCGTCAAATAGATGAAAAAACATGTCCGATTCCATAATCTGTACGTCAAAATCGACGCGAATTTCGTGCTTTTCTTTTCGCAGCATCTGCAAACAATGGTTTTTGGCGACACTGTACAGCCATGTCCTGAAAACCTTGATGTCGTACCGGTCAAGTTTGGCGGCAAGGTCTTCGTACAGTTGCATCACGGCGTCCTGCGCATTTTCGGCATGTTGCAGGTATTTCAGGCACAAACCGTATACCAGCGGGATATAGCGATGGTACAATTCCCCGAAATACTCCGCATTACCGGTTGTACGGTAGAGTGATAACAGCTCTTCGTCGGCGAGCGTCGATTTCCCGGGTTGGCCTGCTTTGTGCAAATTCTCGCTTTTCAATTTTCCGCGCTCAATTTTTTCGCAAATTCCGGCGAAATATAATTATCGTAACTCATACAGACATGCCCGGCAAGCTTGATGGCAGACTCGACAATGGCGGCGCGCTGCCCGTCATCCAGATGTTTCAAGTCGTCCTTACCGATGCCCTGTGTCACCAAACCGAATATCAGGCCGGCATTGAACGTATCGCCCGCGCCGATGGTACTTACGGGTGTGATGGGCGGCACGGGGTACGAATCGTGAACGTCGCGCATGCATAGCTCCACGTGGTTCCTGTTGGCTGTGCAGATCAGCATATCGGGCCGGCCACCCAGATGCTGCCAGCTTTCTGCGGCTGTCCGGACGCCGAAGATGCTTTCAAAATCTTCATTGGAGCCTTTCACAATATCGGCATGAGCGAAATTTTCCATCATGACAGGACGGTATATGTCCATACCCGATAAATGCGCCTTCCGGAAATTGGGGTCGTAAATCACCAGCGCGTTTTTGGCATGCGCCTGTTCCAAAAACGGTTTCAGGCGGACGTATATGTCAGGTTCGATACCGTAAAAAGAACCGTAAATAACAAGATCATCGCCGGTAGGTTCGGGAAACGTTACATCCAGCCTTTTTTCCGGGTAATGTTTGTAGAAGCTGTATTCGGCATTGTTGTCCCGGTTGAGGAAAGCCAGCGCTAACGATGACGGAAACTCATCATAGCGGCAGGCATAACCGGTACCGACGCCATTACTGTGAAGAAAATCATCCACGATGTTCCCTACCGTATCCTTCCCGTATTCACTGATGAAATGTACGTCCAGCCCCAAACGCCCCAACGATACGGCAGTGTTCAACATGGAGCCTCCCGGGGTGGACGCTACCGGTTTTCCATCTTTGAAAATAATATCAAAGACGGTTTCTCCAATGGCAAAAATTCTACGCGGCATATTCAAAGTTCAAGATTCGAGGTTGCGCTATCCGGTTTTCAAACGTAACGTATGCGATCAGTGAAGGTAAGTCCGGCCGGCCTGTGCTTGATACATTTGCACAATTTTTACACATTCCACGGCTTCCTTTACTTCGTGCACCCGCAGTATGTCGGCGCCACCCGTCAAGGCCAAAGTATTCACTGCTGTCGTTCCGTTCAGTGCATGTGCTGCATCGGTCTCGAGCAACTTGTAGATCATTCCCTTATGCGATACGCCAACTAATACGGGCAATTCGAAAATCTCCAGATCCCTCAGCCGCCGGAGAATTTCGTAGTTGTGCGCAATGGTTTTGCCGAACCCAAAGCCGGGATCGATAATGATGTCCTTCACGCCCAAGCTGCGCAAGCGTTGTACGCATCCTGACAAAAACCCGATGATGTCCTCCATCAGGTTGTTGTAAACGGGATTTTTCTGCATGGTGGAAGGCGTTCCCTGCATGTGCATCAGGATGTAAGGGACATTGAGCGCGGCAACCGTTTCGAACATACGGCGATCGAACATTCCGGCCGAAATGTCGTTGATGATGTCCACGCCGTAGTTTTCCACCACGGCTTTGGCCACATCGGCGCGATACGTGTCAATGGAAATGATTTCCTTTGGAAAATATTTCCGCAGGAGAGTAAGCGCCCGATCCAGCCTTCGCAGTTCCTCGGCGGCATCCACCTCCTGCGCTCCGGGACGGGTTGAAACAGCGCCGATGTCGATGATGTCGCCGCCTTCGGCAATAATGGCTTCGCAACGTTTGAGCAAATCTGCCCCGGTGCGATAGCTGCCGCCATCGTAAAAGGAGTCGGGCGTGACGTTCACAATACCCATCACCATCGGCCGGTCGATGGTGACCAGCTTGCCGTTACAATTCAAAGTTTTCCGTCTCATGTCACGAATTCTACAAATTTTGAACACAAAATTACGCGAATATTTCGTAAAATTCGAGTCATTCGTGGCCTATAACTTCAATTGTGCGGAAATATCGTCGGAATTGAACGTGAACCCCAGGCGTTTACCTGTCTGGAAGCGTGCCGATTCGATTTTTGAGTTCATCTGTTCGAGCGTGATGATCTTTACCGAATCGTAGGGCGGTACCAGCAGGTCGAAATTCAGGGTGTACAAAATGGCGGATTCTACAATGTCGCGCAAAATTTGCCTGGATATGGCAGCCGTACCGAAATGGTTCACCCAATTGTTCATTTGTTGTTTGCCTTCCACAAAGTAATAATACTCATAGTTGACAAACATGCGTGCAATGAGATACCCCAGGTCGGCCGTGCGATTGTACCTGAATGAGTCATTCAGGAAGTTGTAAATGCTGATCATCCCACAGATAGAGTTATATGAGTTTTTCGCTGCATACGAATTTTTCCAGATGGGATGGTTCCTGTCGAACTCAAAAGCATTGGTGAACATGCTGAATACCAGCATGTCGCCGGCAATCTTCAATTGGACTTCAAACATGCCGCGATTGGTATATTCCACAGTCACCCGCGGATCGATTTCCGCCAGCGAGGGATTAAGCTCGGAAGTAACTTCGGATAAGACTTCCTTCAACATGAGAAATGTCCTGGACGTGTTATCGAATACCTTTTGCTTCAGGATCGATTTCGTTTTCAGTAAACCGACAATTTTTTCCGTTTTCACCGGTCAATTTTTTCAATATCTTTAAAATACCTGTAAGTGCCCACTTTCAGTTCGGCGGCGGCGTCTTCGTCGCACACGATGATGCCTTTGGGATGCATCTGCAATGCCGAAATGGTCCACATCTGGGTGACGCTCCCTTCCACAGCATGGTACAAAGCGCGTGCTTTGTTGTGGCCATTGACGATGATCAGCACTTCCTGCGCATCGAGAACGGTTCCCACACCCACCGTGAGGGCTGTCTTAGGGACTTTGTTCAGGTCGTTTCCGAAAAAGCGCGCGTTGGCGATGATGGTATCGGTGGTTAATGTTTTGACGCGGGTACGCGAAGCCAGCGAAGAACCCGGCTCGTTGAACGCGATGTGTCCGTCGGGCCCGATACCGCCCAGGAAGAGGTGTATCTGTCCGTACGATTTGATTTTGTCTTCGTAGCGCTGACATTCGGCAGCGAGATCGGGCGCATTGCCATTCAGTATATTTACATTTTCGCCGGGTATATCAATGCGGCTGAACAGGTGATCCCACATGAAGGCGTGGTAGCTTTGCGGATGATCTTGCGGGATACCCACATACTCATCCATATTGAAAGTAACTACGTGGCTGAAAGACAGTTTACGATCCCTGTACAGGCGTGCAAGTTCTTTGTAGGTACCTATAGGCGAAGATCCTGTGGGCAGCCCCAATACAAAGGGTTTGCTTGCCGACGGGGCAAAGGCATTGATTTTCGATGCAATGTAACCGGCTGTCCATTGCGATATTTTTTCGTCATCGGGTTGAATAATAAGACGCATATAATGAATGATTTATAAATTACTGTTAATCTTACTCGCGACAATTGAAAAACTGCCGTCGGAATGTTTGCAAAGGTAACATATATTTATTGCATCAACCGAATTTCATTTGAACTTTAAAAGCATCAGTATATCATTTTATTACAAGTTCATTAGTAACCGATTTATTTGATTCGTCCAAAAACTTTACCTCACATGGAAAACGGGGGTAGTAATGATGTAATATTCGGTAGGTTCGCCCGGTTCGGTTTTCATGTAATATTTGATCACAAATTGCTGGGTCATCGCCCGTGTCGGTTTACGTTTGATCAGCAGATAAAAACGTTTGGGAGCTTCATAAGGCGAGTATTTGTTATAGTCGCTTAGCGACATCCAGTCATTTTTACCGTCGGTTGTGTAGGCAAATATGTCGACAATATCGCTCAGGTTGTCATTTTTATGGTGCGTTTCGTCGAAATCGTAATTACTTGATATGTAAATCTTGTCTACTAACTCACGCGTACCCGCATAACCGTTTCGTCTTGCATTACATGCAAAAGCTTCCGGTATCAAACTGAAGCGGGGGCGCATGACCTGCTGCGAATGGAACAGTAACGCCGTATCGGGCACCATGATGTACAACGCCATGCTGTCGCACGGATACACCCGGTCGTCATAGTCCTGGTCGACAAGTTCAAATATCAGGTTATTGGCTTTGCCATGGGAATACAGATCGACATAGGAAAAAATTATATTTTGTATGTCGAAATACGGTTCCACGTACAAATCGAGACATTCGTTCCTGTCTTCGCAACTGAACGGGACAGGAACCAATATGAATAAAATCAGCAATATTTTTAATTTGATGTCTTTCATTCCGGATTTCATTTTTTAGTGATACGTTTTTTGGCTACATTTGTTTCAAATATCAAAACATAAATCTGAATATGGATTCAAATCAATTTTTGGAAATATTGCTTCAGCGGCAAAGTGTACGCGGTTATTCCGACAAAGCGGTGGAACCCGAAAAATTGGCTCGCTGCTTCGAGGCGGCGCGCATGGCGCCTTCGGCATGCAATGCACAGCCGTGGAAGTTCGTTGTGGTGAACGATCCGCAGCTCAAGGATCAGGTAGCAGGCTACACTACTTCGGGGCCTTTGGTTCCGATGAATCATTTTACCCGGCAAGCCCCGTTATTGGTGGTTGTTGTCCGCGAAAGCCCCAATCTGACCTCTAAAGTAGGTACCATGCTCAAGGATAAACCCTACACGTTGATGGATATCGGCATTGTGGCGCTGCAATTCTGCCTTCAGGCCACTGCCGAAGGTCTGGGCAGTTGCATCCTGGGCTGGTTCAACGAAAAGAAAGTAAAGGAACTGCTTCATATCCCCAAGAACAAACGCGCCGAACTGATCATTACGCTGGGGTACCCGTCGTCGCAAAACCTGCGCCCCAAAGTACGTAAAAGATTGGACGACATTTGCTGTTATAACCAGTACAAATAGAATACCTTTGCCGGACGTTCTTTCGGACGTTTTTTGAGTGATGCTCCCTTCGGGTATCGCTTAAAGCAATCGTTTATAAAACTTTAAAAATCAAAAATCAAAAATCAAATCAAATGAATCATGATGTAAGGAAGCGGTCTGCATCGGCCTGTTTCAGGCGGTGGGCCAACAAAGCGTATGCCATCTTCAATAGCCTGCACCGTTGCGTGAAGATCGGCGTGTTGTGTGTCGGTTATACGATGCTGGTTTCGTCGGAGCGGAGTTTTGCCCAGGCGGACAGTACGCAGGTGAAGAAGATCGATCTGGAAGCAGTCGAGGTAAGCGCAGATGCTGTGCCCGGTGTGTTTGCGCCGGTCGGGCGGACGATCACGCAGGTACGGAAATCGGATATTGATCGAGCGGCGGTACAGAGCCTCGCGGACATGCTGGAGTTGATCCCCAGTGTCGACCTGAGGCAGCGCGGCCCATACGGCGCCCAGGCCGACGTCTCCATACGCGGCTCGTCATTCGACCAGACGCTCATACTGCTCAACGGAATCAACATCAGCGACCCGCAAACAGGACACTACTCGCTCAACCTCCCCATCGATCTCGAATCGGTCGAAAAAATCGAAGTACTTGAAGGCCCCGCAGCACGAATTTTCGGCAACAACGCCTTAGGCGGCGCGGTAAATTTTATTACGGGAATGCAACCGGAGAATTATCTGAAAGCTTCCCTCGCCGGCGGACAATACGGGTTTTACAAAGCGGCGCTCTCCGCAACCGCGCACACCTGTCGCACCACCCATCATTTGGCCGTGTCGCAAACCGCATCGGACGGATACATGCACAATACCGATTTCAAGAACCTGAGTATTTTCTCGCAAAACAAATGGAACAGCCGCGTCGTTCCGATGGACCTGCAATTGGGGTATACGCAGAAGGACTTCGGCGCCAACAGTTTCTACGGGCCGAAATATCCCGACCAGTACGAGTCGCTGCACACGTTTTTCGCGGCATTGAAAAGCGAGGTTACGGCAGGCAGGTTCAGCATAACGCCATCGGTATACTGGCGGCGCAACTACGACCGGTACATCCTCAACCGCAACCGTCCCGACGATTACCGCAATTTCCACTATACCGGAACATACGGCGCGGACGTTACGGTTTCGCTTGCCGGACGGTTCGGGCGGACAAGCGCCGGCATGCTGGCCCGCAGCGAACGTATCTACAGCAACAACCTGGGCGAACCGATGGAGACGCCCCGTAAAGTTCCCCGGCAGGACGACAAATGGTACACCAAAACCGGACAGCGAACCAACATCAGCGCCTTTGCCGAACAAAGCCTGCACATCGGGAAATGGAGCGCTGCGCTGGGCGTGCTGGTGAACCACAACAGTTATACCGGCAACAAACCGAACGTATACCCGGGTATCGACCTGGCTTTCCGGCCGAACCGCACATTTAAAATATACGCTTCGGTCAACCGCGCCATGCGGCTGCCTACTTTCACTGACTTATACTACCAAAGCCCGATGAATATCGGTAATCCCGGACTGGAACCCGAACGCAGCACGGAATACGAATTGGGCGCCAGGATCGCGACCGGCTGCTGGACGGTCAATGCAGGTTACTTCTACCGCAATATCAGCGATGCTATCGACTGGATATGGCTGGACGACCGGCAGAAATGGCACACGATGAATCTTACGGATCTGTATATGCATGGAGTCTCGACAGGCGGACAATGGGATGTGAAACGCGCCGCGGGAGAGAATTTTCCGCTACAGTCGCTCACTGCGTATTACACGTTCATGAGCGGCAATAAATCGTCCAGCCGGTACAAGTCCGGTTACGTGATGGATTACCTGCGTCACCGGTTGAATTTCGGTTTGACGCACCGTATCGCGGAAAGGGTGTATGCACGCTGGATGATCGGCTGGCAGGATCGCAACGGTACGTACATGCAGTATCATGCCGAAGACGGTTCGGAAAGCGAGGCGCCTTATGATCCGTTCTGGCAGATTGATCTCCGGATCTATCGACATACCGGCCGGCTGAATGTTTTTGCGGAGGCATCCAACCTCGGCGGCGGGAAACATCAGGATATCGGCAATATCATCCTCCCGGGACGATGGATACGGGCAGGTATTGCCGTAACGCTGAAAAACCGGGACAGGTGACGATTTTTTTTCGACGTGGAAATCAAAAAAAGAATCAAAAAATTTGATCGAAAGTTTTGTGGTTTGATATATTTATTCTAATTTTGTAAAAATTTCAATTTTATATTAATTTTAAAAACAATCAGATCATGACACCGATCATTAATTCTTACCTTCCTGAGTTTAAGGTAAATGCTTTCCACAAAGGCGCGTTTAGAACCGTTACAGACAAGGACGTAAAGGGTAAATGGAGTATTCTCTTTTTCTATCCTGCCGATTTTACCTTTGTCTGTCCGACCGAACTGGAGGATATGGCCGATCATTACGCGAAATTCCGGGAACTGGGTTTTGAAGTGTATTCGGTAAGCGCCGACACGCATTTTGTGCACAAGGCGTGGTACGATGCTTCCGAAAGCATTAAAAAGATCCAGTACCCGATGCTGGCCGATCCTACGGGAGTTCTTGCGCGGGCGCTGGGCGTTTATATCGAAGAAGACGGACTGGCCTATCGCGGAACTTTCCTGTTGAATCCCGAAGGACAGATCAAACTGTGCGAAATTCACGACAACGGCATCGGACGGAATGCTGCCGAATTGCTCCGGAAAGCGGAAGCAGCTAAATTTGTGGCCGAAAATCCGAGCGACGTATGTCCGGCCAAATGGAAAAAAGGCGACAAAACCCTGAAACCGGGTATCGACCTGGTGGGGAAAATCTAATTTTCATCACCTTTATATCAGCAACGGAGCAGCGATCGCAAAGACCTGCTCCGTTGATTTTTTTGAACCGTAAAAATCATCTGGAAATGCTGGATTCATCATTAAAAGAACAGGTAACATCAATTTTTTCTACGCTTTCGTCCCTGTATACATTAGATATATATGTCGCCGACGGACATGAAAGCCGCGAAGAACTCATCGAAATGCTGGAAGAAGTATCTTCCTGCTCCGAAAAACTCCAATGCCGGATCCATCGGGGCGATGCGCTGGAGTTTCATATACTGAAAGACGGGAACAAAACGGGTATCAAGTTCAGGGCGGTACCTGACGGACATGAATTTTCGACGTTTTTACTGGCCATACTGAACAGCGATGGAAAAGGCAGGAACTTTCCCGACGAATTCGTTCAAAACCGGGTGAAAGCGCTGAGAGGCGACATCAATATCACCACCTACGTGTCGCTTACCTGCACCAATTGTCCGGATGTAGCGCAGGCTTTCAACATGATGGCGGTCATTCATCCGCGTATCGCCCACGAGATTGTCGACGGCGCGATTTATCAGGAAGAAGCGGAACGGCTGAAGATACAGGGCGTACCGGCCGTGTTTGCCGACGGCGAGTTCATCCATTCCGGGCGCGCCGACTTCGGCGAACTGCTCAGCAAGCTCGAAGCCAAATACGGAACGGAAGAAACAGCCGCATCCGGCGGCGAGATCAGGAAATACGATGCGATCGTGGTTGGCGGAGGCCCGGCAGGCGCAGCGGCGGCCATCTACTCGGCGCGAAAGGGATTGAAGGTCGCCGTGGTGGCGGAACGTACAGGCGGACAGGTCAAGGAAACGGTGAATATCGAAAACCTGATCTCGGTGCCCCTCACCACAGGCAGCCGGTTGGCCGATGACCTGAAAAAACACATGCAGGAGTATTCCGTCGATATTTTCGAAAACCGCACGGTGGAAAGCGTGGAACTTGACGGTAATACGAAGGTGATACATGTGAAAGGCGGCGAAACCTACAGAACTCCGGCCCTGATCATCGCCACGGGAGCAAGCTGGCGCAGGCTGGGCGTGGAAGGCGAAAACAGCTACATCGGCAGGGGCGTGGCGTTTTGTCCCCATTGCGACGGGCCTTTCTACAGGGGGAAACATGTTGCGGTGATCGGCGGCGGCAATTCGGGCATCGAAGCGGCCATCGACCTGGCGGGTATATGTTCGAAAGTAACCGTTTTTGAGTTCCTGGAAGAACTGAAAGCCGACAAAGTACTGCAGGAAAAACTTCAAAGCCTGCCGAATGTCGAGCTTTTCCTGAATTCGCAGACGACCGGAGTTATTGGAGACGGCGAAAAACTGACCGCTATCAGGGTGAAGGATCGCAGTACGGAGGAAGAACGTACCGTCGGTTTGGACGGGGTTTTTGTCCAGATCGGCTTGAAGCCCAACAGTGCGGTGGCGAAGGATCTTGTGGCGGTCAACCGCATGGGCGAGATTGAGATCGACAGCCATTGCCGTACCGGCGTAGCGGGCATCTATGCGGCAGGCGATGTGTCGACGGCGCCCTACAAGCAAATCATCATTGCCATGGGCGAAGGAGCCAAGGCTGCGCTTTCCGCTTTTGAGGACAGGATACGCGGTATTTTAAATTCATAATGCATCATTCATCATTCATCATTCATCATTCAAAATTCAAAATTCAAAATTCAAAATTTAACATGGATATACAAGAGGTGCATCATCACCTGACGCAGCATGGCATCAAGTCGTCCATGCAAAGGGTTGTGATCATGCAGTACCTGATGGAGCACAAAACACATCCTACCATCGATCAGATTTTCAGCGATCTTCTTCCATCCGTCCCCACGTTATCGAAAACAACCGTTTACAACACCCTCAAGCTCTTTTACGATAAGAAAGCGGTGATATCGCTGGCGATCGACGACAGGAATGTGCGGTATGATGCGGAAACATCCGACCATGCGCATTTCAAATGCAGGAAATGCGGGGCGATTTTCGATGTCCCGCTCGAAAAAACGGATATTCCGGCTTTCAGGGGGCATATCTCCCACAATCCGGACGAAATCCAGATCTATTTCCTCGGCGTATGCGGGGAATGCCTGAAAGGATGACGGGCGTTACCTGACAGGGTCTTTGATGAGATTTTTTTTTACAATAATGCAACCTCCTCCAAACTTTATCGTATAATGTGGTAATAATTTAAAAACGAATTCGAATAAATCAAATAATAAATCATTAAAAATGAATCATAACAGTTATATGAAACAGTTTAGCGCGGTGGTCCTGGGGTTGTTCCTGCTGGGAATGACCAGTGCTTTCGGACAAATTAGTCCCACTCCGACGGATCATAAGGTAACAACGGATAAAATATTGTGGCAGCATGGGTATACATCTGCCGGAGATGAATCGGATGATGAAAAGATCGATTCGGTTACGGTAGGGTCGACCATGCCTTATTTTATCATGCCCGACCCGCTTTTTAATACTGTGTATTTTGCAGGAGCCAGTTATTCGGCAACCGATTTAACCGAGTCCAAGTTTACCTGGACTGTTTCTACTCCGGCAAACGGCAGTGTTACGATGCAAAACCCCAATGACAACTCTACATCCCCCTGGGTAAAAATCAAATGGAATATCACCGGTTTGGTTGATGTATCCATGACAGAAGAGCAAGGCGCAGGATGCGAAAGCGACCCGGTACCCATTCCTGTGCGAGTCATTAAGAAACCGGAAATCAGGTTTGGTGAAATATCGAGTGAACGTGCAGTTACGGAATGTGTGACCGATTTCAGCACTCATACGTATGACTTTCCTGTAGAAGCTCTTTCCGGCGGCGTGATCAGTGAATCAAGCGATGTAATCGTCACTTACAATGTTAAATTTGACCCGCTCAATGGCGATCCATCTTCATCACAACCCAATCTTACCGCAAATGTATCCGGTGGTGCTTCATTCACCCTTGACAATTCGGTTCTGAATGCACACGGTACCTATACCATTGTTATCACAAAAGTTACCGATAGAACTTCGCGTAAATGTACTTTTGAAGGAGGTGAATCGGAATTTCTCCTGGGAGGAGACGATGTGGAAACATTTGTTTACACCATGCTTCCGAAGCCGCAACCGGGCAAGGCATATCATGTACCGAACATTTAATCGCCAGTCAAGGTATTATTTCAATCATATCAATCATTGAATCCGATGAAAAATATAATCAAATACAGTCTTGCAGTCCTGATGCTTGGTTTCGTTCATGTAACTTACGGGCAGGTAGATCCGAAAGATCCGATAACCATTGACAGTAAAGACTATTATCAGCATGGTTACAATAAGGATGGAGGACCGGGTCTTCCGCAGGAAGTTCGCGACTCGGTAACCGTAACCTCGACAGTCAAATATTTTGTGCTGCCCGACCCGGCTGTCAGCCCCGAGTACAAGTACGATACGCCATCCAATACCGTAGATTTTTCAAAAGTCAATTCTACATTTGCCTGGTCGCTCATAAACTCGCGCGGCACCGCCGCCGGTACGACCCCCATTGTTAGCGTGACCTGGAATACGACAGGTATCGACAGCCTAAAGGTTAAAGAAACACCCAAGACAGGCACATGCGCCGGTAAAGAGACCACTATCCCGGTGGCGGTGATCGCAAAACCCGAGATCGGTTTCAATCCCAATGGCGGGCTTTACAGTGACGGCGCCTGTTATGCCCAGACGCAGGTAACGGCCGGTATTGACTATCCATTCGCAGTGACGCTAACCACTCAATCATCGCAGGTGTTGGTTGACTATACGGTAACAAAAGATGGTACAGACTATTCTCCATTAAATGGTACAGATGTACCGGTATCGGTAACCGGTGGAAACATCACCCTTCACTTTACCGATTATGGAAAGTATGTGATCACCGTTACAAAGGTTACCGACCGCGTTTCGCGTAAATCTGAGGTAGAAGGCGTGATTACGCCCGCCGGCAAACAATTCGAATATGATGTGATGAAGCCTGTACAGACCGGCCCGATCTATCGAATACCCAATAATTATTAATCAGTAAAAACACGTCAAATCAAAACCGGCCGTTGCCCCGGCAACGGCTTTAAAAGAAAAGAGTTTTAAACAATCATTAAAAATCAAAAATCATAAACAGGATGAAACCAAAAAATGTATTGAAAATCGGATTTTTAACAGTTGCATGCGCACTGTTATCGGTGGGCGTAAAAGCGCAAACGCCGCCACTACCAACGCCGAGTTCGGCGTTCCCCAATGCACCGGGCTACACGCCTTATGCAGCTGGAGTCGAAAGTATTGACAGCGTAACAGTGGGTAGCCGCATGCCTTACAAGGTAGATCCCCAAGCCACGGTAGGGGGATTGACTTTCCAGTATCAATGGCTGTTCTCCGAGAGCCTACCTATATCAGACTATGCAGGTGCAGGTGTAACTGACTTAGGTAGTAGTTATTATGCCGAGAATGAAATCAGCGTAGTCATGGACGGCGCAGTCGTACCCGCAGGAACCCTGTTCACCGTTAAGACGAATGTGCGTTCACTGTTAGGCACCAATGTATTGTGTGCGGGAAATGAAGAGACAAATAGCATACAAGTTGTCGAACGCCCGAAAATTGACTGGGATGCATCCAAACCTAAAGTTGACTGTTCTACCTCGGATGTCACTATTCCGCTTGTCACTTTGACCGGTTATAATCAAATTGAAATTGCATATACCATCGACTATTATGCCGATGCTACTAAACCTGGCTCCGCAGACAAAACTTCAGATAAATATTTAATTCTTACCGACAAGTCGATTAACTTGCCTGTAAGTGAATTTCCTGACGGCGCCGGTTTATATGAAATTACAGTGACCGGTATTACCGACCGTATTTCGCGTAAATCGCTTACCCCGGTAGTGGGAGATGTTCCGAGCGATCCCTATCAGGTGATTATCTATAAGACTCCGGTGACCAACCCGCTGCAGCATATTAAGAATATGCCCTGATAGCCGGTGTTCGTAAACTTGTAAACCAGAATTAACGTTATTTGTTTTTATTATTCCCGCAACCCTGTACAGGCCATATCCAAAGCCTGTACAGGTAAAACGGGTAATCCGCAAAATCATACCGTCTGCTTCGTAAGCATCTGTTCAAACCATCAAATAGAATCAGCCTTGTCCAGAAAACTTCATATATCATTCCTGTTGACCGCACTGTTTTTCTTTGCCTTGCCCGCCTCCGCCCAGGACACCAAAGTGTGTATGGGTTCCCAGGAGATTTTCAAAGCAACCTCCAAAGAAACCGGATCGACGTATGAATATGAAGTTCCTCCGGTTGGCGGAGAACTGTTCAAACAGTACAATGACTCCATCATTGCGATACAGTGGGGGCAGGTCAAGGGTGAGTTTCAGCTGGGCGTACGCGAGACGTCGGTACACGGGTGCGTAGGCAACTGGGCATACCTGACCGTGGAAGTGGTGGGCGATTCCGCCGTATTTTCACAGCCGACATACAGCATGTGCGGCGGAGACGGTGTTTACGTCGACTTTAACAGGTCCCAATTCAAATCGTACGAATGGGACGACAAGGTAAATGTGGACATCAATACCAACTACATCAGTAAACCCGGAAGATACACGATCAGAACCATCGACCAGAACGAATGTCACCTGAGCAGTACCATCGAGGTGATCCAAAGCCCGATGCCCCAGGTGCGTCTCGGAGCCGACACGATGATCTGCACGCCCGGCTTCAGGCTCTATGCACTGGGGATCAGCGGCAATTCCAGCGAAACCGTCTATACATGGTCGACGGGCGAAAGCGGCGTATCGGCCAAATTTATCGACGTGGATATCCACGATCAGGATCAGGACGGGAAATACTGGGTAACGGCGGATTTCAACGGCTGCTCGGCAAGCGACACGGTCATCGTGCTGGCCTGCCGGCCGGAGCCTGTCCCCGAACCGCTGAAGATACCCAATACATTCACGCCTAACAGCGACGGCGAAAACGACGAATGGAACATTTCGGCGCTCAGGGATTATCCCGACTGCACCGTAGAAGTGTTCGACCGCTGGGGCCGCAAGGTATTCACCTCCGCCAGGGGATATGCCACCCCGTGGAATGGCCGCGATGCCAGGGGTCATTACCTGCCGATGGAGACCTATTATTATATCATTCATCTGAACGACGGCGTCGCCAAGAAGCCGCTCCACGGAACCATCACCATTATCAGGTAACCATTGTCATGATCTTCAAGAAGACATCCATCATCACTGTTTGTATTGCCGTAGCGCTGATAGGGTCGTGCACAGGGGTCAGCGGCCAGCAGTCGCAGCCGTTCACGCAGTATCTCTTCAGCCGGTTCCTGCTGAATCCAGCCGCTTGCGGCGCCGACGGCTATACTTCGGTTGGCCTGACCATCAAAGACCAGTGGAGCGGCTTTTCGGCCGCTCCGTCGAACCAGACCCTGACGGGACAGATGAGGCTGCCGCGCGAAGGCCTTTTCGGAAACCGTACCCGCCGCTACGGCGGTGGATTCAACCCCGAAAACGTAGGCCTGGGCGTGGCGCTGTTCAACGATATGCGCGGCCCGATACGTACTACAGGGGGACAGTTTACCTATGCATACCACCTGGAAGACCGTTACGGACAGTTGTCGTTCGGGTTGACAGCCAGCCTGTTCCAGCTGTATATCGACCGCGATAAGGTCGATACCGAGCTGGGACACGATATTTATATCGATGGCAATAAACTCAGCTCGTTCATTCCCGATGCGTCGTTCGGCCTGCATTATACCACCAAGGATTATTACGCCGGGTTTTCGGCCTCCAACCTCTTCCAGTCGTTCCTCTCCTTCGGCGGCCGCAACAGTTCCGATTACAGGATCGAGCGCCAGTACCTGATGCTGGGAGGTTATGTGTTCGAGGTGAACAGGGAATGGAGCATTGTTCCCGGCGCACAGATCAAGTTTAACGAACATGGCGTCGGCCAGATCGACCTCAATATCATGGGCTATTACTACGATCAGTTCTGGGGCGGCATTTCCTACCGTTCGGGCGGCGGCGGCGCGGCAGGCGGAACAAGCCTCATATTCGGCGCGCGCTATAAACAGTACTATTTCGGATATGCTTTCGACTACACGCTGAGCAGTATCCGCAAATATTCATACGGCTCGCACGAATTGATGCTGAGCATCACCTTCGGGCAGAGCGAACGGTTCTTCCGCTACAAGCGGAGATACGAATTCCAAAACAGCGGACAGTCCGGAAGAAGATAAGACGCGATGAGGCTGCCTCAGGAAGCACGCAGATGACACAGATGAGACAGATTTTCGCAGATCAATAATAAAATCTGTGCTGATCCGTTCAATCTGTGTTATCTGTGTGCTAAAACACTTTTGAGACAGCCTCCTAACACCTGATCAGACAGGAACCGGACGAATAGCCGCCCCCGAAAACAGAAAGGCACACCGAATCGCCTTTTTGGAACTTTCCGGTATTTTGGGCAAAAACCAGCAGGGCGCTCACCGAACCGGTATTGCCCAATTCGCTGATGTTACTCAGCGATTTTTCCTCGGATATGCCCAATTCCTTCACCACATAATTCAATATCCGCATGTTGGCCTGATGACCGATGAACCACGTCAGGTCAGGCAGCGATATCCTGTTCCGTTCAACGATTTCCTTCGTATTTTGCGAGATGTAGTTGCAAGCCTGCATGAACACGTCTTTACCCTTCGGCATCAGTATCCCGCCTTCTTTCGGTCTCAGGAATACGCCGCTGGGGCCGTAACCCACATGGCCAAGCCCTTGCGTTTCGATGTCGATCACTTCGGCTTCCCTGTCGAAATGCCGGTCATTCGAGAAAAAGAAAGCCGCAGCGGCATCGCCCCACAGGTGTCCCGACTTGGGATCGGTTTCGTTGGAATAAGTGGAATTGCGGTCAGCCGAAATCAATAATGCCCTGGTCGCCTTTCCCGTGGCAAAAAACGAATCGATGATTTCCATGGCATTAATGGCCGAAGAACATGCCGAGGAAAGATAAAAAGCCCGTGCCTTTTCGATCCGAAATTCCCTTTGTATCACATGTGCAGTAGTGCCTACGGTATCCGAAGGCGTGTAGGAAGCAAAAATAACCAGATCAACTTCCCTGATGTCGTACGGAAGTCCCTGAATAGCATGATGAACGGCCTTGCTGCACATCACGTTCATGGTCTCCTCTTCTGTAGCTTTCGAACGCGACAAAATCCCTGTCCTTTGGTAGATCCAGTCGCTGGTTAACCCGTTTACCTTTAAAAAATAGTCATTAGAAATCCTTCTTTCTGGGATAAAATATCCCGTTGAATTGATGAACATTGGATTGATATTGCTGGTTACTTGAATCTTGAATCTTTTTCCTGATAAAAACTGTGCAAATTTCGTAAAAAACATGCAACTTCACAAGAACATCACATGGTTTCAACAATGTGAGGAAAAATGACTTCAAATTTTATACCAAACGGCATGTATGGCGGATTTATTTTTTCGGAATATGGGGCATATCTGCTCTTTGCTTTTTATTTCAAACTGGGGTCAAGACCCCTGACAGCGGTAAAACGTACGCGATTTTTGACCAATGGCACGTCAATGGTCGAAGAACGTACGCAGTATATGACCGGTGGCACGTCAATGGTCGAAGAATGTACACAGTATATGACCAATGGCACGTGAATGGTCGAAGAATGTACGCGATATATGACTAATAACACGTGAATGGTCGAAGAATGTACGCAGTATATGACCGTCACAACGTGAATGGTCAAAAAATGTACACAATAAATGACTGGTGACGCGGCTTGAAAAGCCGGATTTTCATAACCGCAGGTCGCGACCTGCGGAGAGGAGTGGAGGAGAGACGCGTCTTCCGCAAGCTGCGCTTCGCTTGCATGCGGTTACGAAGATAGAAAGAGATTTTTCGATATTTTTTTACACCTTCGGCTGCCACCATTTCGAAAAACAGCATCATACTTCATGAAAATAACCATTAAAAAAACATTCAACCCATGAAGTTTCATGTAAAAAATAGCCTGATCGCCTTCATCCTGGCGGCACAAAGCATGGCTGGCCTTCCGGCGCAGGAAACCGCGCCTGCGACCGGCGTGATACGCGGAACCGTTACCGACGCCGCTTCGGGACAAATACTCCCGGGCGTCACGCTTGTCATCCTTGATTCGAACCCTGTCATCGGAACGGCCGCCGACGACCGGGGGAATTTCCGTCTGGACCGTCTCCCGATAGGGCGCTATGCCGTTCAGGCGTCGTTTATCGGTTATGAACCTGCCGTTTTCAAGGAGATCGCGGTTTCGTCGGCGAAAGAGACCTTTCTCGAAATCCCGTTGAAGGAGCAGGTCAACGAACTGGGCGAAGTCGTCGTCCGTCCCAGCGTCAACAAGGAAGCGCCGCTGAACCGGATGGCAACCGCCAGCGCGCGCATGCTGAGCGTGGAGGAAGCAAGCCGCTATGCCGGAGGTTACGACGACCCCGCGCGTCTGGTGTCCGCCTTTGCCGGCGTGGCGGGAAGCATGAACAGCAACGGCATCGCCATTCGCGGCAACTCGCCCCAGTTTCTGCAATGGCGGATGGAGGGCGTGGAAGTCCCCAATCCCACGCATTTCACCGACCTCACGGGCGTGGGCGGAGGAATACTCACCGCATTGAGTTCGCAGGTACTGGGCAATTCCGACTTTTTCACCGGCGCCTTTCCCGCCGAATACGGCAATGCGCTGTCGGGCGTCTTCGACATGCAGTTGCGCAGCGGAAACAGTCAAAAGCATGAACATGCGGCGCAGATCGGCGTAGCGGGTGTCGAGGCTGCTTCGGAAGGGCCTTTCCGCAGGGGCGGGCAGGCCTCCTACCTGTTCAACTACCGCTATTCGTCGATGGCGCTTGCCGACGGCCTTTTCCCCGACTTGCTGGGCAATGCGGCGGGAATGCGCTATCAGGATCTTTCGTTCAAGCTCAATTTTCCCACGCGGCGGGCAGGGACATTCTCGGTGTGGGGGATCGGCATCATCGACCATTTCCTGCAACCCGTCCCGAAAGATACGGCGGAGTGGATCAACGGCAAGTTCGAGGGAATGGGCGATTTCAGGCAAACCAAAGCGGTGGGCGGCATCGGTCATAAAATCTTCATCGACAACAGTACGTATCTCAAAAGTTCGCTGGCAACGAGCTATACACGCAATCAGCTTGTGCTGGAAGAGATTTACACAGACCGGTCGACGTTCCGCATTTACGACATGCGGGGCGCCAATACGAACGTGATTTTCGACGCCTGCCTGAACAGGAAGTTCAGCGCCGCACATCTCAACCGCACGGGAATCAACGTCACGGGACTGTTCTACGACGTGGACTACAGCGCCGTCCGCGACGGGAACGAATATCCGCCGCAGGCAATGGTCAATTTCGCCAAAAAAGGCGGACATTCGGCGATGCTGTCCGCCTACAGCCAGTCGTCCCTGCGGCTTGCCGAAAAGGTGACGGTCAATGCCGGGATCCATGCCCTGTACTTTGCGCTCAACGGACAGTGGTCGGTCGAGCCGCGGGCAGGCGTCAAATGGCAGGCAGCGCCCCGGCACTCGTTCGGCGTCGCTTACGGACTGCACAGCCGGCGGGAAAGTCTGGACTATTACTTTGTGGAAACGCCGCAAACAGGCGACAGGCTTGTCAATAAAAATCTGGATTTTGCCAAAGCGCACCATCTTGTACTGTCGTACGACTGGTCGGTATCCGAAAACATGCACCTGAAAATAGAGCCTTATTACCAGTATCTTTACCGTGTTCCCGTGGCGAAGGACAGCCTTCTGTCCCTGATTAACTACCAGAGTTTTTATGTCCTCTTCCCGCTGGTCAACGACGGCGCAGGCAAAAACTACGGCATCGACTTTACGCTCGAACGCTATCTGCACAACGGATATTATTACCTGCTGACGGCGTCGCTGTTTGAATCGCGCTACCGTGGCGGCGACGGCGTATGGCGCGATACCCGCCTGAACCGCAATTTCCTCGTCAACGCCCTCGGCGGAAAGGAATGGAAGCTGGGCAAGCACGGGCAGAACATTCTGGGCGTCAATCTTCGCTGTTCGTTTCAGGGCGGCGACCGCTATATTCCCGTGGACGAGGCGGCATCGAAAGCGGCGCAGGCTGTCGTTTACGACCATTCGCGGGCGTACGAGGCGCAGTTGCCCGTAGCGTTGATCAGCCATTTCACGGTGAGCTGCAAGATACACAAAAAAGCGCTGGCTCACGAAATAGCGCTGAAATTCGTCAACGTCAACGGTTATCGGGAGTTTGGCGGATACTATTACGATTATCGAAACAGCGAACCGGTGATGTACAGATCCGCCGTCGTCATACCGAATTTTTATTACAAGGTGGAGTTTTGATGAAAAACACAGTATCCAAACATCGGGATTACCCGGCAAATCTCCATATTTTTATGGATATGATATTGATGTTTAAAAAAATGATGGGTTGTTACTTATTCTTTATTTTTTTTGTTCTTTATTTTTTATTCTTATTGACCCTGACAGGTCTGTCGACCCTGTCAGGTCGGCGTTTCGCACCGATGTTGGGAGCGGCGCCCCGTTGAGCGGCATTTGTAATGCCGCTCGAAACACAAGGCAATTTGCAATTGCCTGCGGTGATGTGCATTGTCCGTTGAAAAATATGGTTGTAATAAGATGATATGCTGTTGCTTTCGATGATTTTTTTGCATAAAGTTCAAATGAAATTCGGTTGATGTAATAAATAATTATTATTTTTGCAGTACGTTTTGATATTTTGGCAACCGATCCGATGACAAAAAGAACAGTACCGGCAAATGAACCGCAGGCGGAAAAGTATATCAACCCGCTGACCGATTTTGGCTTCAAACGTATCTTTGGTACGGAAGCCAACAGGGATTTGCTGATCGACTTCCTGGAGTCGGTACTGTCCATCGAAGGCGGCATCAGGGATTTGCGCTACGCCAATCCCGAACATCAGGGCCGTCTGGCGATCGATCGCAGGGCCATTTTCGATCTTTACTGCATCACGGGCAGGGGCGAACA
>JAISCQ010000060.1 GCA_031265445.1 Bacteroidales bacterium | reverse complement strand
CCCCCCTCGCAGCGGGTTCGCCCCCCGCCGGGTTGCAGTTACTGCCCGCCGCGCCCCCGCGGCTATCCCCCCACCCCCTCGCCCCCCCACGTCTCTACAAAATAACGGACATTCTACCTGTTCGGCTACATTTCCATATCACAATTTTAGCCCGCGCATGGTATAGAATCAAAAAAAAATAAAAAAAATAATAAATTTGTGCCATGAAAACAAAAGGAATCATACTGGCAAATTTGTTGCTGCTGGTTTTTTCGGCAGCTGCGCAGGACAACAACCTGCTGACGTCCGGCTACAGTTACCGGCAGTACACCACTCAGGACGGGCTTCCCGGAATGATTATGCAGTGCCTGTTCAAGGACAGCAAGGGCTTTCTCTGGCAGGGAACGCTCAAGGGCGGTTCGCGGTTCGACGGCTTCGACTTCGAGCCGTACGCGCTGGACGTATTTGTCAACGTGGAGCGAATCGAAGAGGTCAACGGAGAAGTCCGCTTCCGCTGGGGTAAGGTTATCCTGTATCCCGAAACAGGGAAACAAACCGTTCTCTCGGACAGCCTCAGGCTGAATTACTACAATTCGACCCTGCTGCCTGCGGATTACTTCATCGGTGAAAAAAGGGAAGGCAAAAAGTATCTTGTACAGCAGCTTGAGGACGACAGTATTTCCGAAATCGTCGACATCCCGCAGCTGCAGGGCCTGTACTACAACAAGGTCTATCTCGACCGCCCGCACAACCTGCTGTATATTCCCTGCCACCGCGAAAAAAGAGTTTACATCCACGATCTCGCGACCAACAGTTCATCGCAGGTCATCGAGAACGTCGTGCTGGAAAGTTTCTTCAACCACTCGCAGCTCGGCCTGCTCGGCATCGGCGCCGAGGGAATCTACAGGCTCTCGGACGGGAAAGCCGAAATGTACGTTCCCCTGGAATTTACGGAGGGTAACAAAACCGCCGTCGAAACCCGCTCGGGGGACATCTATGTCAAGGACTACTGCAACATCTACCGGATCAGCGGCGCCAGGGTCGAACATCTCTATCACAATCCCGCCATGACCATCTGGGACATGGTTCTGGACAGTGACGAAAACCTCTGGGCAGCCACCAATCAGGGACTGTACAATTTCTTCCGGTTCGACTTTAAGGAATATCAGATACGCAACCACACGATCCGCGGCATCTCGCAGGACGATGCGGGGACATACTGGATGGCCGGCGACAGCGAGGACATTTTTTCGCTTTCCGGCGAAGATTTCCGGCGGGTGAAATATCCGCTTCGTAACGCGGAGGAAGTAAGCTTCGAAAATGTGTTTTCGCACGGGGGCAGAACCTATTTCCTGATTACCGGGGGAATCCTGATTCACGAAAACGGCCGTTTCCACTGGGCGGAAGCCTCGCAGGAACACCACCGGTACGGGAATATCGCTGCATACGGCGACCATCTGCTTGTTTCCGTCTCCAATGCGAGCAAAATTGTCGAAATCACGCCCGACGGAAAACCTGTCAGAACCCGCGACGGGGAAGAACTGCAGCAGATGGGATTCTACGACGTCGCCACAGACAGCCTCAAGCGGATCATTGCCGCCGGCTACTACGGGATTTCGATGGTCGAAGACGACAGCGTCAGCCTGCTGAAAAGCCGGAGTTTCGCACAAAACGATATTGTCTGCACGGACGCCCGGAACCGTATCTTTTCGGCTTCGCGGAAATACCTGCATCTCGTACAGGGCGATTCCGTCGTTACCATCCACAGTTTCGACAACGACCAGATCATGGGACTCCTGCCTTTCGACAGGGATCACATGATCGTCGCAACCCTCAAGGGAATCTACATTTTCAACGCGACAAAATACCTTGAAACCGGCGACCCCCAGATGCTTTTCTACAATCATAACAACGGGATGAACGGCATCGAACCCGCTTATTCGGGAATGTTCCTGGATCAAAAGGGTCTGGTCTGGATGGTTACGTCCGACAGAATCGTGAGCTTCGACCCGCAAAAGCTGCTCCGGCAGGTAGCTGCGCCCAGCCTGCTTGCCCGGAACGCCGCCGTTTCGAGGGACAACGTCGAATGGGAAGACTTTGCCGGCATCGCCAATGCGAAGTTTCCCCACCACATCCGGAACTTCCGCTTCTCGTTCATCGGGCTGTGCTATTCCTCCGTCGAAAACGTCCGCTACCATTACCGCCTGAAGGGTTTTCAGGACGGCTGGAGCGAACCGTCGAAAAACCGCGAGGCGACATTCAACAATCTCCGTCCGGGCAATTACCTGTTTGAGGTCTATGCCGATTCGGGAACAGACAGCTCGCGCAGCGAAACGCTGTCGATTCCGTTTACCGTCCGTCCCGCCTTCTGGCAGACCTGGTGGTTTGTCCTTTTGACGGCAGTAGCCGTTATTGGCCTGGGATACGCCGTGTTTGCCATCCGCGAGCGCAACCACAGGATATTGCAGGAATACCTCGAAACCGAACTGACGGCGCGCACCGGCGAAGTGCATCGGCAAAAGGAAGAAATCGAAATCAAGAACAGGGATATTACCGACAGCATCACTTACGCGCAACGCATACAGTTTAGCGTACTGCCCACCACCAGCACCCTTACGGAACACAGTTCGGGGGCGTTCATTTTCTACCGGCCGCGCGACATTGTCAGCGGCGACTTCTACTGGTTCGAATACTTCCCCGAAACCCGCCGGCTGCTGATCGTCTGCGCCGACTCCACCGGGCATGGCGTACCGGGCGCATTCATATCGCTCATCGGCACCACCCTGATCAAGGATATCGCCCTGCGTCCCGATGTACGCGGCCCCGCCGACATACTCTACCGCCTGGACGAAAACATACAGTCGACGCTCAACCAGAACAGGGATTCGGAACAGGCAAATGACGGGATGGACATCATTGTGTGCGAAATCAATACCGAAACGCATTTCACCAGAATATCCTCGGCCATGCGGCCTTTCATCGTTTACCACGAAGGAACGCCCACCACCTACAAGAGCAGCCGATCGTCCATCGGGGGACAGCGCTTCGGAGACAAAACGTTCACCACCACCGAACTGCAACTCGCAAAAGGCGATACGATCTACATGTTCACCGACGGATATACCGACCAGTTCGGCGGGCCATCGGGCAAAAAGCTAAAGATGACCGGCCTGCAAAACATCCTCAACGGTACCTGTGACCGCGACATGGACGAACAGCACCGCGCAGTCAAAGAAAGCTTCGACCTTTGGAAAGGCAACGACAGGCAAACCGACGATGTGTTGATGATCGGGGTAAAGATTTGAATGAAAGCGACCGTTCCGGAGAAAATCCATACATTTGCGCATCTAATCAAGACATCAAACCAATGAATTTTCCATTTCTGGTAGCGCGCCGTTACCTGTTTGCCAAGAAATCGCACAACGCGGTCAACGTCATTTCGATGGTGTCGGTGGTAGGTGTGGCTGTGGGCGCCCTTGCGCTGGTAATTGTGATGTCGGTGTTCAACGGGTTCGAAGACCTTACCCGGAAACTGTACAGCGCCTTCGATCCCGATTTGAAGGTGACGGTGAGGGACGGTAAAAATTTCACAGCCGATTCCGTGAAGCTGCAACAGCTGGAAGCCGATCCCGACGTGTTCGCCTTCGCGCAAACCATTGAGGAAAATGTGATGGCGGAATACGGCGAACAACAGGAAATAGCCATCCTGAAAGGCGTCGACGGCCAGTACCGGCGCGTTACCGGTATCGATACCATGATGAACGAAGGCCATTTTCTCCTTTGGGAGAACCGTACGCCACAGGCCGTGGTGGGATTGGCCATGTCGTATAAGCTGCGCGTGGGGCTGAACTTTATCACGCCCCTGCGTTTCTACGCCGTTCGCAACACCCCGAACGTATCATTGAATCCCGAGAAAGCGTTAAATCAGAAATTAATATTCCCTTCCGGGAAATTCGACGTCGACGAAGATATCAATTCCCAATACATCCTGGTTCCCATCGAATTTGCCCGCAGCCTGCTCGAAAACGGCTCCATCACCGGCGCTGTCGAAATAAAGCTGAAACCCGGCGCCGACGAAGCAAAAGTGCAAAAGCGCGTTGCTGCGATTTTCGGCGAAGGCTTTGACGTGAAAAACACGTACCAGCAAAAGGAATTTGCGTATAAGATATTAAAGTCCGAAAAGTTCATGGGGTTCATGATCCTCACGTTTGTGCTGCTCATCGCCTCGTTCAACGTGGTAGGCTCGCTTTCGATGCTGATGATCGAAAAGAAGAGCGATATGTTCGTCCTTCAAAGCATGGGCGCCGACAGGCAAATGCTCAGCCGCATCTTCATCACGCAGGGCTGGATGATCGTACTGGCCGGAGCGATTGCCGGATTGCTGCTCGGAGCGCTCGTCTGCCGGCTGCAAATAGAGTTCGGGTTCTTCAAAGTAACCGGCGCCGGCACCTATATCATCGACTCATATCCCGTTGCCATGCGCTGGCGGGATTTTGCAATGATACTGGTCGCAGTGGCCGGAGTCAGTTTCTTAACCATTTACTTCCCGGTGAAATATTTTGTGAAGAAGTACATCGTATGAAGAAGAATCATATAACTTTGCCTGTCCATGACCGGAAAATATAAAGAAATGAGCGCCATTACCATTAAAAATCTTGGTCCCGTCAAAGATGTTACATTGAACATGAACAAAATCAATGTGATCACGGGGCCGCAAAGCAGCGGAAAAAGTACTGTTGCAAAACTGATCAGTTTCTGTAGCTGGCTCGATAAAAAATTTGCAAGAGACGGAGGCATCAGGCAGGGGTTCGAAAACGGCAACGACATAAAATTACTTCACTACATGGATACATTAAAGAACTACTATCGTTTAACAAATGGATACTTTTCCGATGATACCGAATTATACTTTAATGGCGAAAAAATAGAGTTCTCCCTCAACTGCGATTTGTGCATCAGCCATTCAGAGACTGTGTTGACCGACGGTTCTTTTCGCCTGGGGATCAAAGAAACCCGGCAGAGGTATAACAGCAAGGTCGTTTATATCCCTTCCGAACGTAATTTTGTATCATCCATATACAACTTGCATCAATACATTGGAGATCATGATTTCATCCAGGATTTGATTCAAAATTGGTACAATGCCAAACGGAAATATACATCAAATCAGCAATTGGATGTTCTCAACCTTGGCGTCCGGTATTATTATGGAGGCGACGATATAGACAGGCTGCAACTCGCAAATGGTAAAGAATTGACATTGCAGGCAGCATCAAGCGGACTCCAGGCTGTGGTACCGCTGATTACTTTATTCGACTACATTGCGCGCGGCATTTACAATGAATCGCGACCCATGTCGGTTACCGAACGCGACGAACTGGTGGCAAAATATAATGAGTTGCTGCAAAAGTCGGCAACTCCCGTCATGAACACCGACGACTTATCCACACTTTTTGACATTATCGTTTTAAAAAATTATAATTATTCACAGTTTATCGTTGAAGAGCCCGAACAGAACCTGTTCCCGATCACACAGCGCGACCTGGTTTATTATATGATACGGATGTGTAACTCGCCAAAATACAACCACCGCCTGACAATGACGACTCACAGTCCTTATATCCTCTATGCCCTGAACAACTGTATGATGGGCTATCTGGTAAAGGACGCGGCGCCTGCTGATGAGAAGATTTTGAGCCGGGAGTCGTGGATTGATCCGCGGCTTGTGTCCGTATGGGAAATAGAGGATGGCAAAATACGCTCCATCCAGGATGAAGACAATATTGTTTCGGAAAATTATTTTGACTTAAATATGACCGAGTTAACGGATGAGTACTATCACATGCTTAATTTTTATGAAGACTAAATTGACTTCGGAATTGAAGGGTAAAGTCAAACATTTCGACACCAGCCATTGCGAGATTCATATTGTTGATTATTCCGAAAAGACAAAATTTGAAAGAGGTGTTGAGGTCTGCGACAGCAAACCTGAAGACATCGATTCATTGAAATTAATAAATGATGCAAAACATCAAATCACCACAACTGTTTTTGAAGACAATTGTTTTTTAGATGAATCGAAGAAGGCAATCCCGCATTGCGAAGGCATCGTTTACCCTTCAAATATCAGTTTTGAGTCATGGATACTGTTTGTTGAAATAAAAGATTGTAAGCCTAAGAATATTTCGACGTATTTCGAAAAAGCCAAATCACAAATCATTGAAACCGTAAAAATATTCAGAACCGGTCAATTCATTCGTCCGGATCAAAAAGTTCATGCCGTTATTTCATTTCCACGAAAAAATAAAGTCGATTTTTACCATCACTTGATCAAACAGGGCGAAAGGCAAAATTTTCTTCATCAGCACAAAATCATTATCAAGGCAACCAACTGTTTGATCATTAAAAATCAAAAGGTCATTATCTAATTGCATATAATTTTACGGTCAATATTCGATAATCAATCATCATATGAATCTCCGTCAAGCCAATATTCTCGTGATCGACGACGACGCCGATGTCCTGACAGCCGCGCGACTGCTGCTGAAACCCGAAGCCAGGAGTATAGTTACCAATTCCAGTCCCGAAAATATCCGCCGGCTGGTCACGGGCACCTCCTTTGATGTGCTGCTGCTCGATATGAACTTCAACAGCGCGCTCAACACCGGCAACGAAGGGCTTTACTGGCTGCGGCAGGTAAAGGAATGGTCGCCTGCCACGGCAGTGATCATGATTACCGCTTACGGAGATATCGACCTTGCGGTACGCGCATTGAAAGAAGGGGCTGCCGACTTCATCGTCAAGCCCTGGCATAACGAAAAACTGCTCGAAACCATTGCGGATGCGCTGCCGCAAAAAACCGGCAAAAAACCGGCCGCCGGGGAAAAGAACAGGGTAACCGCTCCCGGAATCATTGGCGACTCGCCTGTGATGCAGGATATTTTCTGTAAAATCGGGAAAATCGCGCCGACTGACGCCAATGTATTGATATTAGGCGAAAACGGAACGGGAAAGGACTTGGTGGCTAAAGCGATCCACGAACAGTCGTTGCGCAGGGACAAGCCTTTTGTGAAAGTGGACGTAGGCGCGCTCACCGACAGCCTGTTCGAGAGCGAGCTGTTCGGCCACACCAAAGGCGCCTTCACCGATGCGCGCGAAGGACGTGCAGGCCGTTTCGAAGCGGCGCAGGGCGGCACGCTGTTCCTGGACGAAATCGGGAACATATCGCTCGTACAGCAGGCCAAACTGTTGACGGTACTGCAAAACCGCATCATCAGCCGCGTAGGTTCCAACGAAGCCATCCCTGTCGACATCCGGCTCATTTGCGCCACCAACGTACCGCTCAACGAATTAGCCGACGAGCAGCGTTTCCGTAAAGACTTGATTTACCGCATCAACACGGTGGAAATCATGATGCCCCCATTGAGCCGGAGAGGTAACGACATTGTGGCGCTTGCCAACCATTTCATACGTATCTATGCCGACAAGTATCTCAAGAAAGGAGTTACCATGTCGCCGGCGGCGCTGAACAAGCTGCAAATGCACAGCTTCCCCGGTAATGTGCGCGAATTGCAATACATCGTCGAACGGGCTGTGATCATGGCCGATTCCACAGAGTTGCAGGCGCAGGATCTGATTTTTTCGCCCATTGAATCGTCAACAGGCGAGTCGCAGCAAACGCACGCAGGCTCAAACCTGAGCGAAATGGAGAAGAATACAATCCTCCGCGTGATCGACAGGCATAACGGCAATATCAGTAAAGCCGCCAAAGAATTGGGCTTGACGCGCACAGCCCTTTACCGCCGGTTGAATAAATACGATATTTAATTGAAAGATGAAAGTCATGAACTTTAGTTTTTCGAGCCGGTTAATGCTCCAAGTCTTGCTTTTGGTGGCGGTTCTTTGCGGGTTGGCCTGTTGCATCAGCATCAGGTGGTGGTATGGCCTGTTGCTGATCATTCTGGTACTGTACCAGTGCAACCGTCTGATCATCCTCAACAGGCGGTTATGGATGGAATTTCTGCAATTGGTGGAAACGGTGCGCTACCGCGATTTTTCACGGCATTTCGATACCCGGAGCGGCCCGGCATACCTCCGGCAGACGCACGAAGGCATGAACGAAATTTGCGACACGATCACTGCGGTGAACCGCGAAAAGGAAATGCAGTACCAGTACCTGCAAGCGATCATTGAAATGGTGGATACCGGAATCCTTTCATACAGGCTCGATTCGGGAGAAGTGTTGTGGATGAACCAGTCGCTCAAGAACCTGTTGGGTATCCCCATCATTAAAAATTTCCATGCACTGCGCCAGCGGAACGAACCGTTATACGAAAGCCTGCAATCGCTGGGTAACGAACGGAGCACAGTCATCCCGATAACGAGGGATAACGGACAGAGCAAAGCGCTGGTAGCTGCGGGGACATTCACCATGCAGGAAATACAATACCGGCTGCTGGCTTTCCAGAATGTGAACGAGGCGCTGGATGAAGCCGAATCGAAAGCCTGGCAGCGACTGCTCAACGTGATGACCCATGAAATCATGAATTCCGTGGCGCCTATTTCATCCCTGGCCGGGACGCTCAAGAACCTGCTGGCCAAAACCAGCGACAAAAGCGTCAGCCCCGAAAGCGTTGTGGAAGACATCGAACTGGGTATCGACACCATCATGCGACGGAGTCAGGGTTTGCTCAGTTTTGCCGAAACTTACCGCAACCTGAGCAGGATCACGGAACTCAACATCTCCAAAGTGCAGGTCAGCGCTCTGTTCGAGCATATCTCGCAACTGATGCTGCCTTCGCTGACGCAAAAGAACATCGACCTCGAAGTGATTCTGAAAGACCCGCTGATGGACATTGAAGCGGATACGTCGCTTATCGAACAGGTGCTCATCAACTTGATTCTTAATTCCATAGAAGCAGTGAAAGAAAAGCCCGAACCGCATATGATCCTGTCGGCCGCACTGAATGTCAACAAACGTCCTGTCATCAGGGTAACCGACAATGGCGCGGGTATTCCCGACGAGGTGATGGACAAAATATTCATCCCGTTTTTCAGCACGCGAAAGAACGGCAACGGTATCGGACTGAGCCTCTGCAAGCAGATCATGATGCTGCATCACGGCAACATACAGGTGCAAACAGTGGTGGGCGAGGGGACAAGCTTCTGTTTGCTGTTTTGATAAGAGTTGTCAACATTTTTTGATGCTCGTTAAAGAGTTTAGAGGTATGTTTAGAATCTGTTTTATATTCATCATCCTGTCATTTGTCCCGTACCCGTCGGCTGCGCAACAACCGGCGCGCATGGATATGGACGAAGCCGTTGCCATCGCACTGGCCCATCATCCGGTGGCGCGCAATGCCGTTCTGGAGGAACAGAAAGATATGCTGATGCAGCGCCAGTCAGTTGAACTTGCGCCCATCCGGGTGAAATACTGGCAACGCAGCGCTGCCGCCGGTAATGACCGTCTCTGGTCGGTAACCCAGGATTTTGGCGTCATACCCGAGCACTTTCGGCGGGCGCAGCACTACCGCACCGTAACAGCGGCACGCCGGACCGAACGCGCTTTGACGCTTGACGAACTTGTGTGGCAGGTAAAAGCCGCCTATTTCGACGTCGTATTTTACCGCCGGCGGCTGCAACTGATGCAGGAACACGACCACTATTTCGAAGCGCTGATCAGTACGGCCGAAATACACATGGCTGCCGACAGCATTACGGAGTTGGCGAGGGTTTCGGCCGGGACGCGCTATGCCGCCTACCAGAGCCGTATGTACATTGCCGAAGAAGAACTGAAACGCGCCGAGACACGGCTCCGCCAACTGTTATACCTCCCGGACGGGCAGATCGAAACAGGCATGACGGAATTGGAACTGTACCGGATACACCCGGAAAAAGCCATCAACGAACGGTTCGATCCCGTGAAGCATCAGGCAATGGACGAAGCGCAGCTAAGGGAGGCGGAATCGGCGGTGGCGCTTGAAAAAAGCAGGCTCTATCCTGCCGTTCATGCCGGGTACATCTACCAGCATATCGAAGGGATGAACGACTACCAGGGATGGATGGCGGGCTTATCGGTTCCGTTGTGGGCGCAACCGCAACGGGCGCGCATCAGGCAAGCGGAAACAGATGTAAAAATAAAAGCCAACGAAACGGAATACCGCCGGTTTTCCGACCGGCAACATGTTGAAACGCTCCAGTCGCTGTTGAACGAGTATTTTGTGCAAGTCAGTTTTAGCAAGGAAAACCTGCTGGTCGAAGCCCAATTGGCGCTGGAGGAAGTCGAAAAGGATTTCTCGACAGGGCGCGTTACCAATTATGCAGAAGCTTTTACGAAGGTAAGCAACGCTGTTTCCGCAAAGATCAATCATTTGGAATATATCAACATGTATAACCGGACGGCATTGGAACTGGAGTATTATACGCAATAGGTGCGTAGAATAGTCTGTGATTTTTTGATAGAATGATTTCACGGTCTTTAGGCGGGAACCTAAGGAGCAGTCAAGAAATAAACGTTACGTTTCGGCGGCTTGAAAAGCCGGATTTTCATAACCGCAGGTCGCGACCTGCGGAAAGGAACTGTCTCGCGGTCGCTGCCTGAAATGCAGGATTTCAGGCAGCGCGCGTCCAGCCTTTCAGGCAGCAGTGGGGGGGACGCGTCTTCCGCAAGCTGCGCTTCGCTTGCATGCGGTTACGAAAATAAAGACCTTCGGGCTATGATGCCTTGAGAAAATTTTGGACAATGTAATCATGAAAAATGTAATGCTTATTTTCTGATAACTCCTAAATGGTCTTTAGACGAGGGACTAAACAGTCTTTAGACGGAGGACTGCCTGTTAAACAAACCGCGCACGGTTACATTTGATAAAATTTTGACCGTGCTGTGACAGGCAAAGACCTTTTGACCGGGAAGTCAAAGACCCTTTGATCGGGAAGGCAAAGACCCTTTGACCGGGAAGGTTACCGCTGTCAGTGATCTTGACCCTGACAGCAGTATATTCAACCCTGTAGAGACGCGATGCATCGTAGAGACGCGATGCATCGCGTCTCTACAGGGTAAACAACGCTGTTTCCGCAAAGATCAATCATTTGGAATATATCAACATGTATAACCGGACGGCATTGGAGCTGGAGTATTATACGCAATAGGTGCGCGCCGGTTATTTGACTTGACTCGTCTATATCTTCGGAGCGTTTGCCATCAGGTATTTTTCAGCATTCACCGACCATACGCCGTTGTTGGCTTTCACCAGTTCGGCTAACCTGGCTAATAACGGGTCGGTTTTCCCTTTTTCGGCCAGCTCGTCGAGGGCGACAAGTGGCATATCGATATGGGTATAAATCAACTTCTTGCCGCCAGGTATATGAGGCAGATTGATGGTGGTGTCGATCACGGCATTCAGCCCGCCGATGTGCGTTACCATAGCCGCAGGGTTGAGCCGTCCGTCGGACATCATGTCGAGCGCTTCCACCATGTCGTCGGTATTACCGCCGCTGGTACCTGCGATGTGTGTGAATGCATAATGCACGTTGTAGAAATTCAGTTCGGCTTTAAATTTCGTATCTGCCGGACCGGCAAAAAAATTGAGGCAACCGTCCATACCCAGCAGGCGGTCGGCCTGTTCCACCACAGGTTTCACCGGAGCAAACACCAGCACATCGTCGTAACCCTTGCCGCCGGTAAGGCCCAGCATGTGTGCTTCGGCATCGGATGTTTCCCTGGTGTTGAGGAATATCAGTTTCAGGTTGTGACGGGCAGCCTCCTCGACAGTGTACAATGAAGCAGCGCGTTTCAGGCGGGTATCGTCAATATCGGTTACTACCAGTAAACCCGGCTTGCGCGGACAATGAATGATGTAATTGATGGCTGCCAGCCCCATCGGGCCGACGCCGGCCAGAATAGCCATGTTACCGCCTTCCTTGATGCCCATCAGGTGGGTATACACGCCATTGGTGGTGTGGTAGCTTGCATGGAACGCCCCGATAACGCACGACATCGGTTCGGCCAGCGACCCGAGGAAAAACGCTTCGCCGGTGTATTCCAGCAGGCAGTTCATTTCCATCACCTCGTTGGGGATGATGATATAGGTGGCGTCCCCCCCAATGTAGCGGTAGGAATAGCCCGGTGCATCGAGACTTCCTTTATAGTTGAGCGCCGGTTGTATGGAAAACTTCATCCCTGCGCGGAACTTATCCTGCCACTTCTCGCCAACTTCCACAATTTCACCACAAAACTCGTGGCCGATGATGATCGGATTTTCAGCAACATGATCAGGAACGCGCTTGTGATCAGCGCCTTGCTGTGCCGCCTTGTAGCTCGACATACAAATGCTGTCGGAAACGACTTTAGCCAGGATTTCGTTGTTTTTCAATGCGGGCAGATCAAATTCCTCCAGCCGGAGATCATTCTTGCCGTATAAACGTATTGCTTTGGTTTTCATCTGATGAATATTTTATTTTGAATTAATTACAAAGAACCAAGTGGTTATTAAGATGATTTACATTTTACGTCTGAAATGTTTGAAAACTTGTCAGCTACGAAGGCGGCAAGTTTGCGTACTGACTAATTCAGCATGTTCTGTCCGCCGGTTACCGGGAGCGCCTGTCCCGTTTCGTATTCCTGCCCGATGATATACACGACGGCTTTCATGACGTCTTCAACCGTGCAACCACGTTTGGCGGGAACCTGCGCTTCGTAGAAGGCTTTGACGTCGGCGATTGTTTTGGCGCCGGGTACTTTTCCTGCGTTCAAATATTGCACAAACAATCCCTTTTCGGGGTCGCACCAAAGCGGTCCGTCCAAGAAATTACCCGGGCACACCGAATTTACTTTAATCCCGTAAGGCATCAATTCCAGGGCAAATGACTGAGTAAGCCCAATCCCACCGAATTTACCGCCCGCATAAGCAAAATTTTTGTTGCTGCCCTTCAATCCCGACTTCGAGTTGATTTGGATCATATCGGTATAATAACCCGGTTTGTATTTGGCTTGCAGTTTCAATACTTCTGATGCATATTTCGCGCAAATGAAATATCCGGTGTAATTGACTTTGGTCATCAGTTCGAAGGTTTCGGGCGTCATCTCGTCCAATCCACCTGCACGCAGGATGCCTGCATTGCTGATGAACACATCCAGACCACCGAACTGTTTGATGGTTTCTCTCATCAGTTGCTGTACCGATGCGGCATTCGATACATCAGTCCTGATAAACACCGCGCGGTTTTTCTTTGCCGATGCGTTCAGTTTGTCGGCCATCTGAGCGCCCACCGCGTCATTGAGATCGGCAATCACTACATGAGCGTTCTGCGCCATCATCTGCTCGGCAATACCGCCACCGAAACCTTGTGCGCCACCGGTTACTACCACGACCTTATTTTCAACCACACTTCCGGAACCTGTTCCTTTCGATACGGAGCGGCGGTAGTTTTCCACTTCCCAACTGTCGATAAAAGCTATTTCCCGGTCGTTCATGAAATGCGGCCCGCCAAAGTTATTCGAATAAAGGCTGATTTTCATCAAGTCTTCGAAAACATCCAATGCAATAGCCGCTGAACGGTAATTATCCTCTATACCCACCAATCCCAAGCCTTTCAAAAGAACCATCTTCGGATCATAACCATACGATTTGCGGTATTGTTCCAGCTTTTCCCGGAACTCGACAATGGCTTCGGCAGCGTTTTCAGTATTTTCCACGAATATGGGGCGTGCCTTGCAATATACAATAATGTCGGGCGAAAACGGCGCCGATGCACCCGCAAAAGCCCTGGCATCCTTGCAGAAGCCGGCGATCAGGGTATTGTTACGGATCAAAGCGATTTTAGCCGTCTTTCCGGGTGAAAGCAGCATGCGGATGGCAGGTAGGATGCCAGCAACCCTGTCATCCACAGGTAAAGCTTCGATTTTTTGCTTGTTGGCAATCCTGGCTTCGATTTTGACCATCACATCGTTGTATATCTTCTTGATCTCGTCGATTGTGTCGGCCGAAACGAATATGCCGTGATTTTCCAGTAAAATGATATGCGGATCGGCGTTATGCGTTTCACGATATTTCAATAATTCGCTTTCCACTTTCTTGAACAGTACGTAGCCCGGATCGGTATAGGGGATATACGCCGCATCGGCGCCAAACAGGCTTTTTGCGTCGGTTTCGGCGCGTTGCGAACATAGCAGGGCATTGATCAGCGTGGGATGTGTATGCACCACAAACCGGTAACGGATTATATCGTGCATGGACGTTTCCACCGAAGGACGCAACATTTTTTCCGGTTCTACACCGGCACGGAACAAATCCGTTTTGATTTCCTGCTCGCGCTGGTCGGAATGGTCGCTATATTTGTTAACAGCAATACGTGCAAGTTTCGCGCGGTCGAGCACTGCAAAGCCGTTTTCGGTAATCTCGCCCAAGGTGGTGCCACTGGCTTTTACCCATAGACGGTCGTCGGTTTTGAACGATGTGTTGCCGCCGCCGGCAATTACATAATCGCTGTTCTTTCCGTAAAACTGCGAAATTTCGATCAGTTCTTGAATCTTTTCCATTGTGGATATGCAAAATATATTATGAATCAATAAAATACAAAACAGGAAAACAAAGATGTATATACAAGTCGACTATGACAAAGATAATCTTTTATTTTTATATTACAACTTGTTCCGGCGTGCGTGTAAATCGACGGTTCGTTTCCGGTAGAGACAGGCATACCCTGTGTCTCTACGCCGAACTATTTCAGAGAGAACAGCGCCTTATTGTCCACATCGGAATTACCGCCGATAAATACAAGGAAGTCGCCGGGTTCCGCCACCCATTGCAGGTCTGCATTGTAGAACTTCAAGAGTTCGGGCGTAATTGAAAAGGAGACCTGTTTGCTTTCTCCGGGTTTCAGCGCTACTCTCCGGAAACCTTTCAGCTCCTTCACAGGTCGCGTAATGCTGCCAACCAGATCGCGGATATAGAGCTGCACTATCTCTTCGCCGGCGCGCTCGCCGGTATTGCTCAGCGTAACGGATGCGCTTATGCTGCCGTTTTCCGAAAGCGTGGAATCGGACAGTTGGACGCCGGAGTATTCAAACTTCGTGTAACTCAAACCGTAGCCGAAGGGATAGAGCGGAGTATTTTCTTTCATGTCGAT
>JAISCQ010000048.1 GCA_031265445.1 Bacteroidales bacterium | reverse complement strand
TGAGTTAAAATTTATGCCTCTAAGATACAACTTTTGGGGGATATAGAAAAGTCCGGGCTTGGGAAAGTTCGGACTTTTTTTTGTTAAAAAAATGAGGGTGTACCTTTTGACACACCCTCATCGATTCTTGAATCGAAATATGATCCTCCTCCCTTTATTTCTTCAAACGGCAACTTAGCGAAGCGATCTCACCGCAGGCAATTACAAATTGCCTCGTGTTCCGAGCGGCATTACAAATGCCGCTCAACGGGGTAACGCTACCCTGTCAGCGGTCTTGACCCTGACAGGTTCGTATACGTAAGCTTACGTAAAACGACCTGACAGGGTCGCCCCGACCTGTCAGGGTCAAAAAAACAAAAAAATCTCCTAAAACAAATATTTTTTTGTTTTTGTTCAAAAAGCATTTATCTTTGCCGCTGGTTTTGTGATTAAAAAGATCAAGATTCAAGGTTTAAAAGTATGCTCATCATATCGAAATCTCTCGAAAATTTGTTACAGGCAATGTCCGGTGTAATGTTCGGTAAATCACCGGATGGCACGATATTTGCAGAGAGAGAGAGAGAGAGAGAGAGAGAGAGAGAGAGAGAGACTAACAGCCGATCATTATTACACATATAATATATCGCGCGTACGCGCGCGAACATTTTACAGCAAATCATTCAGTCGTTTATTCCTGAGTTTTTATGTCGTTTTTTTCGAAAAAGGCGCCATAAGGGTATTTTCCTGTTTATACAATTCTGTTCCAACAAAAGTCGCCGGCATGGTATTTCCTGTGCCGATCTACTTGTTTAGCTCCGTTCAGGGGAGGGTATTGGATCCGGATAATATCCGGACTGATCCTCCTTTTTTGTGAGCGTATTCCGCGCCGTTACAACGAATCAATCCATATGTTTTTAAAAAATTAAAACACAACAGTAGAAAAAATGAAATCTAAAAGTAAGAAAAATCATGTATTCAGGAGGATCTTTCCTCTGTTATGCCTCTGTATCTGCTGGCTCTCTCCGTCCGTGCTGTTTGCCCAGTCGGCAACAGTAACGGGAAAGGCAGTCGATCAGAACGGAGAGGCCTTACCCGGCGCAAACGTGCAAATCGCAGGCAGTACGCGGGGTGTTACAACCGATGAAAAAGGATCTTTCACGATGACCGATGTGCAGGTCGGCGCCACGCTCAGCGTAAGCTTTGTCGGGATGGAAACCAAAGAAATCGTGTTCCGGGGCGAGCGCAACTTGACGGTTGTACTGGAAGAAAAAAGAAGCGAACTCGATGAAGTGGTTGTCGTCGGGTACGGCACGCAGAAGAAAGGGAATTTGACGGCGGCGATCAGTACCATCCAGGCGGCGGATATTCAAACGACAACCGCTACCTCCATTGCCCATAAATTGCAGGGGAAAATGCCCGGCCTGAATATTCGTCAAAGTAACGGAGAACCGGGACTTTATGACGAGGCGATTAATATCCGGGGGTTTGGTGAACCATTGTATGTAATAGACGGGATTCAGCGGCCGGCTTCCGTATTCCAGCGGATCAACGGCGCCGATATTGAAAACATCTCTGTGCTGAAGGATGCGGCAGCAGCCGTTTACGGGATAAATGCCGCCAATGGAGTAGTGATTGTGACAACCAAACGTGGCGGAAAGGGAAAAACCGATTTCAATTTCAGTTCAACGGTAGGTTTTTCGATGCCTACGGATATTCCGCGGATGAGTAACGCATACGAATATATTACGTTACGGAATGAAGCGAATATCAATGTGGGACTGGAACCGTTTGTAACGAAGGAAGAGCTTGAGAAATGGAAAAACGGCGGCCCGGGTTATGAAAGCACGGACTGGTATGGCGCCACCTTCAATGATTATTCCATGCGTCAGGAGTATAACCTTTCGGCCGAAGGAGGAACGGATAAACTGTCCTATTATTTCAATTTGGGCGGAGCTTTTGACAACAGCATATTAAAAACGAATGACCTGTTTTATCGGCGGCTTAGTTTCCGTTCGAATATATCCGCGCAGCTTACCGACCGGATTAAGGCCGTCGTAAATATAGCAGTGGTGAATGATAAAAGGGAGACTCCGCGGTTTGGCATTTATGATATATGGCGGGGCGTTATTTCAAGTTTGCCTATCAAAAAGGTTTATGCCAACGACAATCCGCTGTATCTGAACCGTGTACAGGATGGTAATGCCATGAATCCGGTAGCTATGTCTTCGAGTGATTTGACGGGATATTCCCGTTCAAACAACAATGACTATGTTACATCCCTGGAATTAAGCTACGAAGTGCCTTTCATAAAAGGCCTTGAACTGAAAGGCATAGCGGCGTACGATAAAGCATACAATATGGGCAAAGACGTTTCCAAAGATTTCGCTTTGTATGATTATGATGTGGAAACCGATACATACAACGCTACCAAATTCAACGATCCGGCCAGCATCAGCAATTCCTATTCCAATGTATATTATACAACGATACGGGGCCAGGCGGATTACAGGACGGTCATCAATAATGATCATAATATCAGCGCTACGCTGGTATATGAAGTAAGAGATGCGGCCGGACGCCAGGCCTCTCTCCTGAAATATTTTGACTTCTATACGAATGACCAGGTTGATCAGGCCGGCAATACAAATGCCCAGTCCGGCGGGAATGAGTGGCATACCCGGAACATGTCATATATCGGACGGGCGAATTATAACTATAAGGGACGCTATCTGATCGAGTTTGCCGGCCGGTACGACGGTTCCTACCGGTATCATCCCGACCGGCGATGGGGATTTTTCCCGCTTGTGTCGGGCGGCTGGCGCGTTTCGGACGAGAAATTTATGAATCCGCTCAAATCCGTGCTGTCCAATTTAAAACTACGGGCGTCATACGGAAAAATCGGCGAAGACGCGGGCGATCCGTTCCAATATTTACCGGGATTCACAACCGGCGGCGGATGGTGGGAATTTAGCGACGGCAAGACTACGCTGGGATTGAACACGCCTGCCATCGTAAATGAAAGATTGAGCTGGATAAATTCCACATTGACGGATATCGGTATTGACTTGAATTTTTTCAATAACAAACTGGCGGTCACATTCGACTGGTACCAGAAAGACCGTTCCGGTCTGCTTGCCTATCGGAATGTTTCTCTCCCCAATACTTACGGAGGCTCTTTCCCGCAGGAAAATCTCAATAAGGACAGGGTAAGAGGTTTTGATTTTTCGTTCGATTATAAAAATAACATAGGCGATTTAAGCTACAAGGTATCCGGTAATTTTAATTATGCCAGGACTACGACTGTTTATATCGAACAGGGAGGCTATTCCAATTCGTGGGATATCTATAGGGGGGATCAAATAGGTCGTTATCAGGGAGTCGTGTGGAATTACCACGTTGTCGGTCAATACAGGTCGGAAGAAGAAATTTTAGCCGGTCCGATACAGAATGGAAGTCAGGGGAATCGTTACGTGCTTCCCGGTGATTTTATTTATGAAGACGTCAATGGCAACAATATGCTTGACTGGGATGATACACGCCCTCAGTTTTATGATGGAAGCCCGAAAATGAATTACGGATTAACCCTCGGCGCTTCATGGAAAGGATTCGACGCCAGTGTTCTGTTCCAGGGTGCGGCATTGTTCTCTATCAGGTATACCGGCGCTTACAATACGATGTTCTGGATGGAGGCAAACCTGCCTGCCTATTTTATGGATAGGTGGCATAAGGAAGACCCGTATGATCCGAACAGTTCGTGGATACCCGGAAAATGGCCGGCTATGCGTCGTGTGAGTGAGGCGGGAGCATTGTATGAAGACAGCGATGCCTGGCGGAAAGACTGTTCCTATGTCCGGTTAAAAAATATCGAGTTGGGTTATACATTTCCTCAACGTTATTCGCGAAAAGTCGGTTTGAATAGCCTGAGGCTGTTTGTCGACGTCAATAACATCTATACGTGGTCGGACAGTTTTATCAAGCCGTTTGATCCTGAAAAGAGGGGGGGAGGTAATGATACCGGATGGACATACCCGATTATGAGAACGTTTAATGTTGGGGTGGATATTCATTTTTAATGGTATGATATACAAAATTAAAATACGAAAAGATATGAAAAATTTGATGATAACAATGATAGCGATCCTATTTGCGGCAGGATGCAGTGATTATCTGGAATTGCAACCCACGGACAAGGTAACGCCGGAGAGTGTTTTTGCCAGTGAAGGAGGTATTGAAGCCTTTTTAGCAAATCTGTACCGTAATATGCCGATTGAAGATTTCAACTGTGTGCCCGGACAGGGCATGAACTGGTGTCCGGAGAATGCCAATAATGGCGGGTTTTATGAATATGTCATGACCGATGACGGAATCAGTTCGGACTGGAGCGAATTTGGTGGAGCGTATGACTGGTGGGATGCCGGTTACCGCTTCAATAAAGACGTCAATCTTTTTTTTAGTTATATACCAGCCGTTACATCCGTCACTGAATCTGCCCGGAGAACATTGTACGGCGAGGCCTATTTTTTGCGGGCATACGCATATTATGCATTGGCCAAGCGGTACGGGGGTGTCCCGATCATCACTTCGATTGCCGATATTTCCGATACCCTGGCCTTGTATGTGCCGAGAAGTACGGAAAAAGAAACGTGGGATTTTGCTTTAGCGGCCTGTGATTCGGCGGCTATGTTTTTGGGTGAGGGCGATGGAAATGGACGGCGAGCAACCAAATGGGCTGCTTTGGCTTTGAAATCGAGGGCGGCGCTCCATGCCGCATCGGTTGCCAAATATTGGAACGAAGCGCCTCTGTCGGGACACGCCGTAGATGAAAAATTAGTCGGCGGAATGACGCAGGCAGATGCCTTAAATTATTACGGACAATGCATCGAGGCCGCCGGACAAATCATGGATGCGGGCGTTTTTTCGCTTTATAGACCGTCGCCGGCTAATGCGGAGGAAGCGGCCGAAAACTATCGCCTTCTGTTTGAATTTCCCAATAATGCACTGGAAGAGGTCATTTTCCTGAAAGGCTTTGACCGTATTGGCGCCGGTTACGGAAGCAATCAGGATAACTGGGGCAATCCGGCGCAAACAGCCGGTCCATGGCCGCATCCCGGACGCTTTAACCCTACTTTGGATTTGATTGACGTGTATGAGAGTTATTCCGATCCGGGACATTCTTCGCCGATTGTAACTACGACCGACGGGAATACGAACAATTACAACGGTTATAGTTCATCCCGGACGTATCTGACGTTTGACGATCCGCAGGATATTTTTAAGGATAAGGACGCCCGGATGCACGGGACGGTCATTATCCCCAATTCAATGTGGAAAAATACGAAGATCATTATTCAGGGGGGATTTATCCGGCCGAATGGAGCCGTACGGATCGAAGGGTCGAGGGACGAAACGGTTGTGGTGGATGGAGTTACTTATTATATGTATGGCGCCGCTACGCCTGTGTTATACTCCGGGTTTGATTCCTTTGCCAGTAACATGACGCGTAGCGGATTCGGATTCAGAAAATTCCTCAGTACGACGTATGTTCCGGTGTTGGGGTGGAACTTTTCGACGACCGATTACATTGATTTCCGGTATGCGGAAATACTGTTGAATTATGCGGAAGCTGTGGTGGAAAGCGGAAGCGGCGACTATGCAAAGGCGGCAAAGGCAATCAATGATCTCCGGAAACGCGCCGCACACAAAACGGATATTCCGCTGACCCTTGAAAATGTACTTCGTGAAAGGAGGGTGGAACTGGTGTATGAAAGTAAAAGACACTGGGATCTGGTACGGAGAAGGGAATACCATAAAATATTCAACAATAAAAAGAGAACGGCGCTTGTTCCGGTGCTGGACCTGCGGAATATGAAATACATTTTTATCCGCCGGTACGTATCCAGGGAACCGCCGCTGACATACGTTACGCAAAGGTATTATAACGGCATTCCGGGAACGGGGACCAACAGGTTAGTCCAGAATCCGCAGTATTAAGGAAAGATGATATGTGAAATTTATAAAAAGAGTATTATGAAAAGTAAAATAATAGTACATGTAAGTCTTCTGTTGTGTTTGTCTCTGGTGTCCTGTGGACTGGATAACTATGACGCTCCCGATGCACAATTCTTCGGCAGTATAATAGACGACGAAACGAACGAGCCAATCCAGCAAGACCTGATAGATGGTTCCCGAATTGATTTTGTAGAGATGGGGTTTGAAAATCCCAATACCAGGCAAATCCACTTTCATACGGATGGTACGTTCCGTGAGAATAACCTTTTTTCCGGGACTTACGAAGTCCGGGCGCTCCGTGGGAATTTTTTCGCAACAGAGACAACGACCATTGATATTCAAGGGGAAACGGAATATCATTTTCGCGCATTGCCCTATATTCGGATTCAAAATGTAGATATTACGTTTGATGAAATCAGGGGGATAGTAACGGCTTCGTTTACGCTGGATCAGGTTTCCGGCACACCCGTATCTTCCGTTTATTTGATAGCCGACCGGAATCCCAATGTGTCGAACATCCTGCAGAGCGCCGCGGTCAGTCGGGCTGTGAATGCGGTCGTTAGTCCTGAACGTATATTTCAGTTGGAAATGTCAACCGAAAGCATGGTTTCGGGTAAAGATTATTATTTCAGGGTATCCGCCCTCATTGACGGGATTGGGGAAGCAAAACATAATTACAGCGTGCCTGTCAAGTTAACGATAGATAAATAGTATGAAAATTAAAAAAATAGATTTGTCAATATGAAAAAGATTTTAGTGTTTTTTGGATTGTTTCTGGTGATGGTCTTTATTTCCTGTAAGGAATCACCGAAACCATCGGAATCGACGGAAGAAACGCTCCCGGAGTATGAGCTTACGGGGGAAATGCTTCAGAAATATAATGAATATAATTTTGTGGTTGGAACTCAGACCATAGGTGCAGGCAGTCAATACAAGTTTACGGAAAAACCGGTATTGATAGAAACAGCGGAGCGTATCCTTGCAATGGGTTCCAATATTCTAAAAATCCATCTGAATCCGGATACGGAAACCCCTGCAAACTTCAGGCAGGCCTCGCCGTTAGTACTTGCCTCGCAGGAGAGCACATTTAAGGCTTTACTGGAAATGAATTTCACGTATTATTTGCTTTGGGTAATGGACACTCCCGGCGTAGAGTGGAGGAATGGCATGTCTGCAAAAGAATTGGAGCTGGAATATCAATCTGTCAGGGAACTGGTCGAATATTTCCGGGACCGGTTCCGGGGAACCGGGAAAAAATTTTATATCGGCCACTGGGAAGGCGACTGGCTCCTGTTGAGCAATCTTGGCGATGCACAGGAACGCGTTGATCCTACCCGGATTCAGGGGATGATCGACTGGTATAACATCCGGCAGAAAGCGGTGGATGATGC
>JAISCQ010000021.1 GCA_031265445.1 Bacteroidales bacterium | reverse complement strand
TCCGGATTGTCCGTCACCGAAACGACGAGGTTACCGGTTTTGCCGGCAACGATCTCCAGCCCGCACCACGACCGGTCCAGAAAATCGGCGAGCGTCGCTGTAAACTCCGGATGGCCGCTTACCTGCACGGTTTTGGATGAGGCCTGAGGCCAAAACAGCAATTCTTCCGCCGATACTTCCAGCCGGGAAGGTTCGCCGGCGGGCGTACCCTTACATGCGCCTGCAAACAGCGAGAGCGCTGCGAGGAATGACCATTTGATGAATTTATTCATGATTTTTATTATTATTAGTGATAAGGAAATTTTTAACATAAAAGGTTTTCAATTAAGAATTACGAGAATTGACCATTGACGTCGTACCGGTTGTCTCTTATTTTTTCCGGGTTCCCTTAGTAGCCGGACAGTCCCCTTTTCCCTATATTCCCTTATTTTAACCTGTATGAGAATAAAATAAGGGAGAATGGGGAGAGAACGCCTCGGGCTACTAAGGGAGCTTTCAGGAAATAAGGGGATATCGATTGCACCGCGTCTCAGGGATATCAGGGACGGGATGTCGGGAGAAACTGTCATATCTCGTTTATTTGACTTCGTCGATTTAAAAATTCGCATTACTTCATTCCAAATTACATTTATTCGCTGAATTCGAGTTGCAGCAGTTCTTTCATATAATAGGTAATGGCGCCTACTTTAAAATTGTACCGCAGCGCAAATGTTTTGAACTTCCTGTACCCGTTGTCTTCGATGTAGAACGTATTGGGATAATCCGGGTCGCCGTTTACCTGCGTTACCTCCACATTCCTGTAGGGCAACACGGTCACACGGCCGGCATGGTCCGTCTCGAGGACAACAGCCAGACGGTTGATGCGAGCCAGCTGGTTTTCGTTGACGTCTTCAAACGGTTGATTGCCGGGCATGATGCGTACCCTGTTCCTGCTCAGCGGATGCATCCTTTTGGTATCTACCAGCTGTCCGAAGGCAACGCCGTCTTCGGACAAAAGTCCCCGCATGGAGTAATCGGTCTGTACCTCCTGCGTGGCATAGAAGTTTTTCGTCAATACCTGATACATCACACTGTTTTTCTTCGGATTGACTTCATAGGCCGAATAGCTGACCACTTTGAAAGGGATGAAATAGACAGAATCCGGCGACAGGCCTGCCGGACGCACCCGTATTTTCATCTTTCCGTTTTTTTCGCCTGCCGGTATGGTGAGGCGGTAATCGTCCACGTTATACTTGCTGCCGGGTACCGGGCGGGCATATTTGCCGGTTTCCGTATCAAAATTGGCCGTATTGTACCGCTCCAGCGCCTCCCCGTCTGGGGCGAGTTCCACCAGAATGTCCTCGGTGATCGGGTTGGTGCCGCCGCAGGAGGCGGACACATATCCTGCGGATTCGATTTCTTCCAGGTCGTGCACCACTTTGAAGATATTGCCGTCATCGCCGATCAGGGCAAACACATTCCGGTACTGCTCTTTTTCAAACACTTCATTTTCGTTGCAGGAGACGACACACGTCAAAAGCGCGCACATCATCCCTGTGCTCATATTTACAATCTTTTTCATTTTCAATTTTCAATTTTCATTTTCAATTTTCAATTTTCAATTTTCAATTCTTCGTCGTTACCATCCCGGGTTTTGGTCTAACAGGGTCAACCGCCTGATTTCCGAAACCGGCAGGGGGAGGAAAATCATTTTCCGGTGTACCACGCGGCTGGCAATGCGTGCGGTGTTGGGCACTACCTGCATGTAATAGTTGGCCTTAACCGCTTCCACATTCATGCCGGTAAACCGTACGTTTTCCGTTTCTTCGTATTTTCCCCAGCGCCGCACGTCATAGTAGCGCCGGTTTTCAAAGAAGAACTCTATCATGCGTTCCTTTTCTATCAGCGCCTGTACCGTTTGCGGACTGGCGAGTTCGGCGGCTGTCAATCCAGGCAGGCCTGCGCGGTAACGCACCTGATTGAAGGCTTTCCGGATTTCTTCCGTGTTGCGGGTAAAAGTCCGCATCTGCTCGTCCACTTCCACCGTGTAGCTGCCGGACAAGTTGTTGAGCGCTTCGGCGTAGGAAAGCAGGATTTCTGCATAACGAATGATGGGAAACACTTTATCCATCACACGGGCATTGGTTCCTTTTATGGCGTCTATGGGATGAACATATTTCCGGCACACATAACCGGTAGCTGTCCAGTCCACAAGGCTTGGGGCGGCTGCCTTGCCGTCGGGCGAATCGTAATAATACCGGATGGTCTGATCGTACATTTGATCCTGCGAGGTGGAACTGCATGTCCAGAAACATTCGCTGAAGCCGATATTGGCATAAAAACGCATTTCGCGGTTGGCATACATGTTGTTGACGCCTGCATTCAGGTGATAACCGGAAAAATTGCTTACTCTGTCGGTGAAGTTGACGTCATCATAAGGCCATGCAGCGCTGGGATTCTGGATGGTGCGTCCGTCACGCATGTAGTAGGCGTTCACCATCTTCTGGTTGACGCTGCATCCCATCCAGGAGCCTATGGAATTGGGGAAAAACCACCCCATATAGGCTTTGAGGCCGGGGGTCTTGCATACCCAGATAAATTCCGGATTGATGCTGGGGACACATTCTCCGGTGAAGTTTTCGGAATAGGATTTAAAGTGGTCTATTCCTGCGGCGCCATCGGGGAAAGGCTTGTCATAATCCGGGTCGGGGAGGCCGGTCAGCAGGGCGGGCGTCAGGTCGTTGCGTTCCACGGTGTAGAGTTTGTACCTGGGCTGTCCGGCATTTTCTAACTCCATCACCCTTTTGGCAGCGGCGGCCGCCACCGCCCATCGCTGTTCCTCAGGTTGCTGCGTCACATAATGCGCGCCGTCGGTTTTGCGCGTCCAGCCGCTGTAGTAAGAGCGCGCTGCGTCCGAGCCGTTGAACAGGGGGCTGGCATGTATCAGCCGTACACGCGCCGTCAACGCCAAAGCAGCGCCTTTGGTGGGACGCTCCATGTTGATGAGCGAAACGGTGAGGGGCAGAAACGCGGCGGACGCTTCAAACTCGCCGCAGATGTACTCCACCGCTTCATCGTAAGTACTGCGCGGACGGTCGTAATACGCCATCTCCTCGTTGTTGTTCACCACTTCGTCGCCCAGCAGGATGGGCGGGCCGAAATCCATCAACAGCTTATAATAGGCATAAGCGCGGTAAAAGCGCGTCAGTCCCAGTATTTCGAAACGTTCGGAGGAAGTCAGGCCGGGCACTGCGTCGATATTCTCGATGATGAGATTACACTTGTGTATAATCCGGTACATGGTGTTCCACACGTCGTCGAAAGGAGCCAGGTTTTCCGCCGTGACCAGGCCCTGCACGAAGCGCATACCGTTGTAGCTGCCGCTGTTGTTGATGTTGCACATGGTCATCACTTCGTCGGTAGCCAGAGGACCGGGGGTTGACTGATTGCCGGTACTCAGGATCTGCCCTTCGTCTTTGAACATGGAAGCGGCGCCCCACATGTAGGCTTCGAGATAGCGTTTTGAACTGAAGATGGAATCTACTTTTACTTCATCATCAAAATAGCGGTCTACATTCAGGAAGTCTTTGCAGGAATTTGCCGTGAAAACAAGCGCCGCAAAGAGGAGAATCGGTTTTATATTTTTCATTTTCATTATATTTATATATTTAAAGGTATATGTAAATTTGGAGGGAATAAGTGGTCGGTATCGGGTACACGCGCCCGTTATAGTGCGCCTGTTCGGGGTCGAATATCTTCACCCTGTCCCACACGTACAGGTTGTTGCCCACTAACTGCAAGTCCACGGAAGCGATGCCGATTTTCATCAACACGCTGCTTTTGAGGTTGTAATTGACGGTTACTTCCTGCAGGCGCAGGTATCGGGCGTCGTTGTGCCAGAAAGAGGACAGTTGCGTATTGTTGCTGTTGCGCCCGTATTGCAGTCTCGGGAAACGCGCACCGGGATTTTCCGCCAGGGCAGGGTCTATATCGTGCGCCAGCGCGTAATTCTTCGGTATCCAGCGGTTACCCGGATTTGCCGCAATAGACAGCACGTTGCCCGATTCGCCCTCATAGAAGGGCATATAACCCATCCCGTTCGCATAGGTTGAACTGCCCTGCGTGACGGTTTGCCCCACATGGTAGAAGTCCGTCCTGCCGGTGCCTTTGAACAGCACGCCTACAGTGAGGCGTTTGTACCGGAACTCGCCGCCCATGCCGTACATCAGTCTCGGATAGGTATTGTAGGAAAGCGGCACTCTGTCGTCCACCGTGATTTTGCCGTCGCCGTTGACGTCTTCGTATTTGACGTCGCCCGGCATCACCGCGCTCCACGGCTGTGCAGGACTGTAACGCACATCTTCTTCGTCTTTGAACAGGCCCATCGCCTTGTAGCCGCGGATGGCGTCGTGCGGATAGCCGCTGTGCGCCAGATAGGGATAGTCCAGGTGCTGTTCTTCCCAATTCTGTACGTCGTTGCGAGAATAGGTGAAATTGCCCCTTACCGTAAAGTCCATATCCCTGTTCAGGTTATGGGTATAGCTGGCATTGCCGTCGGCGCCGTAGCTGCGCATGCGTCCCACATTGCCGTAGGGCATTTGCAGCAACCCCACGTAGGCGGGTACCTGCACGCGCGGCTGAAAGATGCCGTTGCGCTGATCGTTGAAAAAATCCACTACGAACGACAGTTTATCCTTCAACAGGCGTCCTTCGATGCCGATGTCTCCTTTCAACGCCTTTTCCCATTCGAGGTTGTCGGCGCCGATACTGGTTTCCATAAAGGTTTCCATCGGACTTCCGTTCATCACGCTGCGGTTGGAAAGGCTGACCATGGTCATGTAGGGGAAACGCCGCGAAGCAGCCAGCCGGTCGTTGCCCACCGAACCGTAGGAAGCCCTGATTTTAAGAAAGTCCAGCCAGGGAGCGAGGGTTTTCATTTGCTGATAGCCGGTGAGCGCCCACCCTATGGCTACAGAGGGGAAGAAGCCGTACTGCCTGCCGGGTTTGAAGTTCTCCGAACCGGTATATCCGAAATTGACGTCCATCATGTACGTATCCTTAAAGCTGTAGGTCAACCGGCTGGAAACGCCCTGATAGCGCACGGGAATGGCGTTCATGCTGCTGGTAGCATCCCGGGTATGCTTCTGGTCGCTCAGGTAATAATACAGCAATCCCGACACGCGGTGATCCGAGGCAAATACTTTGTCGTAATTGACCGTACTTTCCAGGTGGTATTTCCGGTACACCTGCCGGCCCGAACTGTACTGCGCCGGAACGGCATTGATGCTTTCGCGCGTCACCAGCTCGCCGTAAGAGTTGCGTCCGACGGCCTGATACAGCGCCGGCTGAACGTAGCGGCGCTCGTTGAAAAAGTTCTGGTTGTCATACGCGCCCTGTATTTTGAATTTCAGCCCGTCGAGCAGAAAGGAGAAATCCTGCGAAAACGCCAGCGTCATCTTTCCCTTGTATTCCTGAGTGGAAGCTTGTCCGGTGCTGTTGATCATCACGTAGGGCGAGGAGGTGTCGGTGGCTCCGGCGGAGGGATACAGTCCGTTGGAATAGGTGGTGGGGAACAGGAGCGGGTTGATTTGCGACTGCGCATACCACAGGTAATCCGTGTTGGCCATTCCCGGTTCGCGGCGCAGCGAAAGAAAGCCGTCCACGCCGAAATAGACCGTGCTCGTTTTGCTCAGGCTCAAATCGAGGTTCGTGCGGTAATTGTAGGTATCGTAGCCTACGTTGGAACTGTAGATGCTATTCTTGTCGTATTTGTAGGCAGCCATGTCCCTGCTTCCGCCCAGCGAAAGGAAATAGCGGGCGGTTTCCCCGCCGCCGCGGGCGCTGACATAATAGTTCTGCCTGAAGGACATCCGCTTCATAATCTCTTCCTGCCAGCTCACATCGGGATAGATGTCGGGATCCAGTCCGTTTTTGATGATGTCCATCTCGACGTCTCCGTAGTCGGGCGTTCCGCCCCGTATGACCTGCGCTTCGTTGGCCAGCAGCGCATAGTCGTAGGCGCGCAGGTATTCGGGCATTCTGCGCAACTGCGAGAGGGTAAGGTTGGCGCGGGCTGTGATGTAGAGTTTGCCGGCTTCGCCGCGTTTGGTGGTGACAAGCACCACGCCGTTGGCGCCCCGTACCCCGTAAACGGCGGTTGCCGAAGCATCCTTCAGGACGGAGAAGCTCTCGACGTCGGCGGGGTCGATCGCATTGATATCGCCTTCCAGCCCGTCAATAAGCACCAAGGCTCCGCTGCTGGCGCCGAACGTACCGATGCCGCGCACCCAGAATTCGGCGATGTTTTTGCCCGGTTCGCCGCTGGTCTGCATGGAGATCACGCCCGCCACCTTGCCGCCCAGCAGGTTGGCTACCGAAACCGCCGGCGCCTGCAGATCCTTCACGGCAACGGTGGTTACCGCCGCCAGGGAGGAGATTTTCCGCTGCTGCCCCAGTCCCGTCACCACTACTTCTTCCATTTGCAGCGAAGCGCTGGTTACGTCCACCCGCAGGTCTTTCTGCTCTTCCAGCGCCAGATATTCCACGTTCTCATAGCCTACAAAAGAAAAGACAATCACATCGCCGCGCACGGCTTTGATGCTGAATTTGCCGTTCGAGTCGCTGGTGGTGCCGATACCGATTTTGTTTTTCAGATAGATGGTAACGCCCGGCATCGTGGCGCCCGTTTCGTCATATACGGTTCCTTCTATCGCCAGCGTCTTTTGCTGTGCCCAAAGCGTTGTGCCGGCGCCTGAAAGAGCCATTAACAGGAGGAAGGATTTCAGGAAAAGCCCTGTCCTGTTTTTCATTTTATCATTTTTACGGATCATTGATTTTTATTATTTTATTTATGGATAAAAAATTTTAACATGTAACGGTTGAATGGTAGCCCTTCCCCGACCCTCCTCGAAAGGGAGGGAGAGATGATGATGCCGTCCCTGACGGGACTTGCGCCGTCTCCCAATCAACGCTAACAGGTCGGGGACACTGTCAGGTCGCCTGCAGGACTTACCGGAACAATTGTTATATTTTGTTTATTTTGCATCACTTATTCTACAATGAGTTTTCTGAGCCGGCGGTTTCCCCAGTCGGCCACATACACCGTCCCGTCCCTGGTAACGCCGATACCTCTGGGCGCAAAGAAAAGCGCGTCTTCCTTCGTACCGTCTTTCCATCCGCGTTTGCCGGGGATGCCGAGTACGGTTTCCACCATTTTCCCGTCGGGGGCGATTCGCCGGATGCAGTGGTTGCCGGCGTCTGCCACATAGAGGCTGCCGTCCTGATCGAAGAAAATCTGCCAGGGTTCGTTGAACTGGGCGAAAGCCACCGGTCCGTCGCGGTGTCCCGCTCCGGGAGCGTGAATCCGCTGGATGGTACCTGCAAAATCATGGATGTTGAACTTCCAGATGCCGGGAGAAGCGCTGCCCGAACGCGCCGACATGTACATCCATTCGGGGTTTGCCGGATCGTTGGCAAAACCGGGCCAGGTACCCTCGACCGTCATCCCGATGAGTTCCGCCTCATAGGTTTTGGGATTCATCCTGAACACCTGCCCGCTGTACCATTTGCCGTAAATCATGTTGTCGGCCTTGCACCATGCCATGGAGTGTTTGCCGGCGCTCGGATAGGCGAATCCGTTGGTTTCCGTAATCCGCAGGTTGCGCCGCCTGACGGCGAAATTTTCGCGCGGATCCAGCGTGGTGAACTCTTCTATTTTCCCTTCGTTGGCGATAAGGATAATGCCGGTATTCTCGTCCGTGCAAAGACCGTTTGCCGCATAGTCGCGGGGTGTGCTTACCATGATGAGTATTTCGGCTTTATTGGCCGCTTCATTGATTTTGAATATCCCGTAAGCGGTTTCCATTCCGTATCCCTCTCCATAGTCGGCTGTCCGGTCATTTCCCCCTCCTACGGTAACGAAGACATTCCCTTCCAGGTCCACGCACAGGTACTGGGCGCTTAAGGTCGCTTCAGCCAGCGTGCCGGCTAAGGGATTCCGGTCGCCGTTGCCCGTCACGGTCTGTACCGACACAGACTGGAAGTACCTGAATTTTTGTGTGTAGGCGGCAGAATCGTTACCAACCGCCACCGACACGTCACAGGTGTCGCCCGGCATCCGCGGTACTACCACATACATCTGGCTGCCGCTGGAACGGATGACGGCAGCCTTTTTCCGGTTGAAATATACCCGGATATTCGTAGGATCGCTGCCGAAGTTTTCACCGTTCAGCAGCACCTTGCTCGCTATTTTACCCGAATCCGGATAGAAAAAACTTCTCACCACCGGTTGGGACGGGTCGTAATCGGGCGTTTTGTTCTCCCTGTCGGCGCAGGAAAACAGTGCGGCGGCAATGCCCGACAGGACACCCATTATTTTTAATCTGTTCATTTGATTCTTTTTTCACTGTTTTAACCGTTTCGCCGCCGACAGGGTTTTTGATCCCTGTCAGCGGCGTTGCGGCATTTTCAACTGTTAATTATTAATTGTTAATTATTTACGGTTGCACCAAACGTATTTTCCGGATGCGCTGGTTAAGGACATCGCCAATATACAGTATCTTTCCGCCCGGGCTAAGGCAACCACCTATACAGTAATTAAACTTGGCTACTGAGCCTTCACCGTCCAGATACTGTTGAACATTAGTTGATCCTGCTAAAGTAGATACCGTGCTGGTATTCATGTCCACTTTTTTGATGACGCTTCGGTCTGAAATTACATACAGGTTATCTCCGGTTTTATCAAAAATAATCGTTCTCGGACGGGTAAATCTGGCGCCTGACAGTGGCCCGTTTACATCGCCATCGCCGGAGATAGCGGCAGATAGATGCGTAAAGGTTGTAGATGCAATATCAAACTTACTCAAGCCCATGTTATCAATATGATGATAGGCGGAAAAATACAACTCATCGGAATTTTTCGGGTTGAACGCCAAATGTTTTGTTCCTCCTGTTCGGATAGTGTTCGCGGCGGTAGTGAGGATTTCCGCTGCGAAGTTTTCAAGGTCTGCCTTGAAAAAATAGGTGTTAATGTGTCCGTACATGTAGTTGCCATTAATCACCAGGTTGTGTTTTCCGCCGCCGGCACTCGATACGGAACCCGACTCATCAACGAAATAAGGCGCGTTTGTGGCAGTAGCCGGAAGACCTTCTCTGTTGGCAAGCGTCATTTTGCGCGTATGGAAATCCCAGCCGCCGGAAGGATTTTTGTCCAGCGTATAAAAATGTTCGAACGTACTGAGTGTCTCAGTGGCAATAATAAACCTGTTGTGCGCCGCATCATACGCAATGTCGTTCGGCGTAAATTGTTGATAAACAGCAGCATCAGTAGCACTATAAAGCACTCTTATAAACACGACTTCCACCGTATTTTTTGCTTCATTGATTTTTACAATGCCTAATATCTGCCCGGCCTCCCTCATAACGACAAACATATTGCCTTCATCATCGAACGCCATATACGACGGTCTGTGCAGATGGGCGGTTTTCAAGTTTCCCAGACTGCCGGAGGTATATTCGTTGACAGTTTGCTCTTGCACTGTCGCTGCTTGTGACGGGATAGACCATGTCGGCGGCATGGTGGAGGAAGTGAGGTCTGTTCCAGATCCGGCAAAGGTACCCACCATCACCGTGTTGCTCCAGCGTTTTGTCGAAATTCTGCGCACCTGTGTGCGTACGGTGGTTTCCGGCGCAGTAGAGGGTTCCACTGTCCAGTAAATATCGTCCGTAGCACCGTAGGCTATGCCCAGTTCTTCCAGCAGGTCGTCGAAGGCTTCCTCCGTCAATACTTTTTTAGCGGCGTCGCCCATGGCAAAGGGTACCACGTTCGAAGCAAAGGTTTCATCGGTAGAGAATTTCAGGGTATAGTCGCTCACCTGTGCCAGTTTTTCCCAGGTCAGGGACAATGGCAAGTCCACACGCTCTAAAAAGTCGGCTTCGGCGTCAATCTCTTTCGCATCGGCAGGCGCGGTGAGGACGATAGTTCCCGCGGGCTTGCGGGTGGCGTTGAGGGTACGGGTATCCGCGGAATATTCGATACTTTCATCGGTGGGCGCTACCGTCCAGTAGAGCGTTATGGCAGCTTCATAATCCACCTCAAAACCCTCCAGCAAAGCGTCGAACTCTTCGGGATCCAGTGCTTTAGCGGCAGCATTGTCCAAGTCGTATTGGACGGTAGCAGCCGCAGGAAAATTGCTGGCGGTAGAGATTTTCAACGTATAAGCCGCAATTTCGGGGGCCTGCATCCACTGGAAGGTCAGTGGGAAGGCATAGGTGGCGGCGTTCACGGCCACGCCTTCGGCAGGCAACTGCAAAGTAATGGCCGGCGGGGGTATGGTGATACGCTTGACGCTCAGCGATGCCGGCTCCGGCAGGGTGGCTTTTTGAGTTCCCGAACTGGGTTTCACCGTCCAGAACAGGGTTTTCGATTCCCCGGCAGCCCAGCCGAGGTTGCTGCTGCCTAAAGCGGCGTCCAGATTGGCGGCGGTAAACGTGCGCGAGGTGGACGTTTCGGTGAAAGTGGCAGGATTGGACACATCAGCGCCGGCGCTCAGGTACAGGGTATAACCGCCGGTGATTTCCCCGCCTTCCACTTTCCAGCTAAAGACTACGCTCGGCGTTTGATTCAGGTCGATGTCCGCCGTCGGTGCAACCAGCGACAGGATAGGAACAGGAGGTTCTTTCGGGTCGTCTTTACACCCGAACATCACGCCCAATAGGGCGACTGCAATTACAAAACTTACTTTTTTCATTAGGATTTAAAATTTAGAAATGATTATTACTATTATTGATTACTATTCGGGATCGACACTGACAGGTCGGGGGACGCTGTCAGGTCGGGTGAAAACCCTGCAGGCGCCGCACTTCAGGCAATATGAAAGGTGACGGTTTTCCTGCCGGCGCAGTTGCCCTTGCCGGTGATACCGATTTCGGCGACGCCGCGCTGCACGTTGTTCTTGTAGGTGAGTGTAAAGTCCTTTGCAAAGAACAGTTCCACGCCTTCCAGATATACCGCCGGGATGGGCGTCATCGCCTTTCCGGTGTACGCCTGCACGGGGATGACGTCCGGCGTATGTCGCGCAGCCGCTGTTGCGGCTTGCCGGCCTGTTCGGTGTTGCGCAGTTTCAGCAGACGCTCGAAATCGGCGACGGCTTCCCTCAGTTCGTTCACCCAGGGGGTAAGCCCCAGCAGGTTTACTTTCGGGGCATATTCGCCGGAGGGAAATGTCAGAGTCTCCGGCGAAACGCTAAGACTTGTGGCTGTCGCCGCCGGTTCATCCTTGCAGGTAAGGAGCAGCGCCGTTATCAGCGCCAGTTGGAAAATGATTTTGTGATTCATAAACAACATAAAGAATTAAAAATTAAGAATTAAGAGATAATGATAATGAGCATTTCTCTTTTGAGATCCATACTTTCTACCTCGAGATTCATGCTTTCTCTACTGAGGTCTATTCTTTCTCTACTGAGGCCCATACTTTCTCCTTTGAGGTCCATACTTTCTCTACTGAGGTCTATTCTTTCTCTACTGAGACCCATACTTTCTCTACTGAGGCCCACTCTTTCTCCTTTGAGATCCATATTTTCTCCTCTAAGGTCCATACTTTCTCCTCTGAGACCCATTTTTTCTCCTCTGAGGTCCATTCTTTCTCCTTTGAGACCCATGCTCTATTCACTGCTTTTGGAACGCCTGTGTTTGCCGGGGTAACTTTCCGCCAGCTCGTCGCAGATCACTTTGGCGCCGGGCCGGTTGTTCCTGGCTGCCAGCTTGACGGCGCTGTAGGC
>JAISCQ010000044.1 GCA_031265445.1 Bacteroidales bacterium | reverse complement strand
GTTTTTTTGAAAAATCAGTTGTATTTTTGCACTGAAGTTTTATGCAGACATGGGCTGGACAAAACCGGTCGAAACAGTTCTTTGAATCCGCCCCAAATCGTACCCCATAGAACGAAATTGAAATGAAATGTGCTGAATCTTAGGCAGTTAAACTAACCTGTTAGTCTCTCTCTGCAAAAGCCGTGCCATCCGGTGATTTACCGAACGTTACACCGGACATTGCCTGTAAGAAATTTTCGAAAGATTTCGACATGATCAAGGATGTTTTTAGGATACTTTTGACATTAAAAATCGGAGGCAAATATAAATGCTTTTTGAACAAAAACAAAAAAATATTTGTTTTAGCAGGGTCAACGCATAAAAAATATGTGCATGTCGATTTATGTTAATTTACGAGGGTAAAGGTAGGTCTTTTTTCGGAATGGCATCGTCATCCATTGTACGTCTCTGCATTGGACGGTAGAAACGCGAAGTGCAACGCCGAACCTGTAAAGCAAAGTCCTGTTTGGTTGTTGTCTGAAACGATAATCCTTGCAAATGTTGGAAAAAGCAATATTTTATTTTGTATTCATCAACCGCAGACTGATCAGGATCACTGCTAACGTAACGCCCACATCGGCAGCAATAGCCAGTACCAGGTTGCTGAATCCGAGAAAAGCCAGCAGGATAAAGATAATTTTCACCAGGATGGCGCCGATAGCGTTCCGTTTGATCGTTGTAGTCGCTTTACGGCCCAGTCTCACCAGAAAAGGGATCAACGATATGTGGTCGTTCATCAATGCGATATTGGCAACTTCGATGGCGGCGCCGCTTCCGGCAGCTCCCATAGCAATACCCACTGTTGCCTGGGCTAATGCAGGCGCATCGTTCACACCATCGCCCACCATCGCTACCGCCCGGTAACGGCCTAACAGTTGCCGGATGACCTCAACTTTTCCTTCGGGCAACAATTCCCCGTAAACGGTCGTGATACCCACCTGCGCGGCCACGTGATCTGCTGCTTTCCGGCTATCGCCCGAAATCATCACCGGTTCCACGCCCATGTCCTTCAATTGGCTGATGGCATCTTCGCTTCCCGGTTTTACCTCGTCCGTGAGGCCGATGAGTCCGCGGATTTCACCATCGCAACTGACCACTACCGGTGTTTTTCCCTGTTCGGCAAGTTTTCCGGCAATATCTTGCGCTTCTTTGCTGACAGGGTGCTGCTGCATGATGAAATTCAACTTCCCTACCAGTACAGGTTTGTCATTGCAGGCTAAACATACGGCCCTGGCGCCTTTTCCGACGATGCTTTCGAACCGGTGCGCCTCATGGGGCGCGAACCCATGCTGCCGCGACGCATTGACGATGGCTTGAGCCAGCGGGTGTTCCGAGAATGTTTCCGTACCGGCGCTGCATGCAAGCAATTCCTCGATACCGGTTCCATTTAGCGGGAAAATATCCGATACTGTCGGCTGTCCGTAAGTGATGGTGCGTGTCTTGTCCAACCCAATGGCGCCAATGCCGGCCAACGCTTCGAGGTATTTGCCGCCTTTAACGATTGCCCCTTTTGAGGAGGCATTCCCGATGGCTGCATAAATGGCGACAGGCGTTGAAATAACCAGTGCGCAGGGACACGAGATGACCAGCAGCGTGATGGCCTGCTCCAGCCAATGGTTCAAGTCCCTGCCGAGCATAAAAACGGGAACGGCGAAGATCAGTACGGCCAGCGCCATGATGACCGGCGTATAGATTCCGGTAAATTTCTGTATGAATTTCTGTGCTTCCGATTTGTTATTTTTGGCATGGTAGGTCAGTTCTATGATTTTTGCAAAAGTGCTGTCGGTTGCTGTTTTGGTCGTTTTTATTTCGAGGAATCCGCTTTGATTCAATGTCCCTGCAAAAACAGAATCGCCGGCGATTTTTTCTTTCGGAACGGGTTCGCCGGTAATGGATGACTCGTCAACGGATGATTCGCCGGATTCGATCACGCCATCCATCGGTATCAGGTCGTGGGGTTTCACTTGTATCACGGTTCCCACTTCTACCTGTTCGATGGGCGTAGCCTGTCCGGATTGCTTCACCGTAGCCGTCTTGGGCGCATTGTTCACCAGGGCGTCCAGGGCTGTTTTGCTGTTTTCGATGCCGATGTCTTCCAGTTTTTCGCCCAGCACATACAATACAATCACGACAGCCGCTTCGGGATATTCCTTCAAGTAGAAAGCGGCGCAAACAGCAATCAGCATCAGTAGATTGATGCTCGAGAAATTAAGACGCAACAATGCTTTCCATCCGCTCCATAATACCTCGTACCCAATTCCCAGGATGAATACGGCATAAATGGACGGCGCATAAGGCATCGGTATCTCAACGCCCGCGATCGACAATATTTCCAATCCCACAGCTAACCCGACTGCGAGCAGCAGGAAAATAAATTTCCGGTCATTCAATGGCAGATTCATCAATTTTTAATTTTTGATTCATAGAACTCGAACCCCGAAAGTTTATTGCTCACCCCACCTGTATGTTTCCTTTCTCAATCCGGTCAATTGCAACAATCTGCCCACTACGGTCATGGCAAGTTCTTCCACCGACTGCGGATGCGAATAAAACGAAGGCGAAGCCGGGGCAATGATGGCGCCAGCCTGTGCCAGTATTTGCATATTGTTGATGTGTATCAGGTGTACAGGCGTTTCGCGCACGGCTAAGATTAACCGGCGTCGCTCTTTCAGCATCACATCGGCAGCACGGGTGATGAGCGTATCCGACAGCCCGTTGGCGATCCTTCCCATGGTGCCCATTGAGCAGGGACAAACGATCATGACGTCGTACAGCGAACTGCCCGAAGCAAACGGGGCATTGAAATCGCTGTTGTTATAAACCGTAAACGGGAAACGGTTTTGAAACGGACCGATTTCGTGCGCCCATACTTCCTTGGCCTTTTCGGAAAATACTATGCCCGCCTGTCCTATTTGTCCCGCCGACCGGAACCGGCGCAGTTCTTCCAGCAGGAGCCCGGCATAGACAGATCCGCTGGCTCCGGTAACAGCAACGATGATATTTAGAGGGTCCATGATCCTGAATTTTATGGATGAGACTGCCCATTCGTTTTACAGGGTCAAAACTTCTCCAGCCCGGCCTTCAACCAGTCTCTAAACTCTTCCGCATTTGATGTATATCCCATCGGTTTGCCGACCGCTTCGCCGCTGGTGTTGAGGATGACATGATATGGAAATGCATTGGTTTGAAAACGGGTAATTTCCAGATCCATATTTTTTTGCCCCATTGTTTTTTTTACTTTTCCATCGAAGGTTGAGGTCGTATGCTCACTTTCGGGCAGGGGAGTGGTGTCGTCGGTGTATAAGGCGAGCAGCACGAAATGCTCATTCATTAGCTGGAAAACTTCCGGATCGGGCCAGATAATCGCCTCCATTTCGCGACATTTCGCACATGTATGTCCCTTGAAGATCATTAGCACCGGTTTGTTCTTTTCCCTGGCGCAGGCAACAGCTTCGTCATCATCGAAATAACCCTGTAAGCCGTGCGGCCAGTTGAGATTGGCATGGTCGCCGTATTTGGGAACGCCGCACAGATGATCGGGCGCCTGGGTGAGCATGGCCTGCGACGAAACGCCCACCCGATTGTTCCTGGCTGCGGGCAGCAATCCGGCAACGACATTCAACGGAGCGCCTAACAACCCGGTGAACAGGTACAAGGCAAACACAAAACCGGCCGCAGCAATGAACAGGCGCGTTACGCCCACATGGCGTACTTCGCTGTCGTGCGCGAATTGTATCCTGCCCAGCAGGTAATAACCGATCAGCGCGAAAAGCACAATCCAGATACAGAGGAAAACATCGCGGGTGATGATGTTCCAGCCGAGGCCCTTATCGGTATACGAGAGGAAATAGAATGCGAATGCCAGCATGATGAAGGCAAACACGATCTTTACGGAATTCATCCAACCGCCGGACTTGGGCAGTTTCTTCATCAGCGAGGGAAAGAAGGCCAACAGCGTGAAGGGCAGCGCAAAAGCCAATCCATAGCCAAACATGCCCAGGATCGGTTTCAACGTTAGCCCTTGTGCAGAAGCTACCAAAATGCCACCTACAACCGGTCCGGTACACGAAAATGAGATAACTACCAGCGCCAGGGCCATGAAAAACGCAGAGACATAATTGCCTTTGTCGGCTTCACGATCAACTTTGTTAACAAAGGAGCTTGGAAGCGTGATTTCGTACCATCCAAAAAACGACAGTGCAAATGCAATGAATATCGCTGCAAAAATCAGGTTGGTGAGCCAGTGAGCCACTAATTGATTGATAAGATCAGCCTGTTTGGTGAGCGCCACAATAACGCCTATCAAGGCGTATATCAAAACAATGGACAATCCGAAGATCAAAGCTTTGATCATGCCGGCCGAGCGTTTTTTTTCATCGCGCATGAAGAAGGATACCGTCATCGGGATCATCGGGTAAACACATGGGGTAAGTACGCCGCCAAAACCGGCTAATATCGCCAACAGGAAGAAAGACCACAGCGAGGAATCTCCGGCGGGTGCAGATGTTGCCGTAGCCGGCGGAGAATGGAGCGTAACTTCTGTTGCCGTCTGCGTTTTTTCGGCAGGTACGCTTTCGGCGAGCGCTGGCGCCAACGGGCTGCCTTCCGCTTTTTCGAGAACCGGTAATCCTTCCGCTTTGGCATCAGCTGTTACCGGAGGGTTTACTTTTATTTCGAGATCGATTTGGGTAGGCGCCAGGCAACTTTTGTCGTCGCAGCACATGTATTCCACCTGTACCTTCACGGCACAGCTTTCGGGCTTCAATATTTTGATCTTTTGCCGAAAAACGGCCAGGTTATGGAATTTACCGATTTTCATGCTATTGAAAAAAGGGTCTTCCTTCACTTCAGGTTTGGTTACCTGTTCCATGTCGCCTGCCAATTCGAATGCCTGGCTGGACTCGAACGCAAAAGATGTAGGAATAGGCCCGCCTTCGGCAATGTCAATGGCATACATCGACCATCCCGATTCGATAGTGGCCGTGAATTTCAGGTCGGCGCCGGTAGCGGTCAGGTTTTCAACCGTCGATTGCCATTTTACCGGGTCGTGAATTTGGGCTGAAAGAGGGAATAGCCTGAATAACAGTAAAGCAAGAAGGGCAAGCCCTCTCCCTGAGCGGGAGGTTATGCGCTTGTGTAAGGCTTTTCCAGATATCAATTTTTTTATCTTCATTACGATGATGTCTTAAACTCGAATATGTCACTCGGTCAAGCCGGACTTGAGCATATACTTCTCGACAATGATGCGTTTGTCCTTGCCGATAGTGCAATACAGGCCGGAAGGCTTCTACCTGATGATCTCTTCTCCGTCCTTATTGAAAAACTTCGACTCGAAGAACGAAAGTGATGAATCCTGTATGACCTTCATGCTACAATGCAATTTCTTAGCCCATTTCCAACGGAGCGAAAACAGCCCCCTGGTGAGGTATGCGGCAATATATGGGTGAACCCGCACGGCGATGTGTTTCAGTTTGTTCTGTTCAATAACATACGACAGATGATTAAATAATTCATCGTCAAACAGGATACTTGGTACGATTTCGCCGCTCCCTTTGCACACCGGGCATTTTTCCACCGTCTGTTCGTTCAGCTCGGGGCGTACACGCTGGCGGGTGATCTGCATCAGGCCGAATTTGCTTACAGGCAATATATTGTGCTTGGCACGGTCGTCGGACATCGCCTCTTTCATCTTTTCGTACAGCTTTTGGCGATGTTCGGCCGTGTACATGTCGATGAAATCGATCACGATGATGCCGCCCATATCGCGCAAACGCAGTTGCTGAGCAATCTGTTTCGCCGCGATCAGGTTGACTTCCAATGCGTTTGTCTCCTGATCGTTGCCGAGTTTGGTGCGGTTACCGCTGTTTACGTCGATGACATGCAATGCTTCGGTATGTTCGATGATCAGGTAGGCGCCGTTGCGGATGGAGACTGTTTTGCCAAATAGCGCTTTGATCTGCTTGTTGATGCCGAACCGTTCGAGGATGGGAACTCCGCCCTTCACAAATTTGAGGATTTTTTCGGTTTCGGGCGCTATGGAAGCAATGTATTCCTTGACCTGAGCATAATAATTCTCGTCATTCACATAGATATTCGAGAAAGTACCGTTGAGCAGGTCCCGGAGAATGGTCGACGCACGGTTCATTTCTCCCAGGAAAAGTTTGGGAGGTTTGGCGTCTTTCAGTTCTTCGAACGCGCCTTCCCATTTCTGCACCAGTTCGCGCAATTCTTCTTCCAGCGTTTCGGACGATTTTCCTTCGGCTACTGTTCGGATGATGACCCCGTAATGCTTTGGCTTGATGCTCTGTATCAGCGTACGCAGACGCTTCTTTTCGTCGGACGACGAAATTTTCTGCGATATGGAAATTTTATCCGAAAAGGGAATCAATACGATATTGCGTCCTGCGATGGATATTTCGGAACTCAGGCGCGGCCCTTTGGTTGAAATAGGTTCCTTGGCCACCTGTACCAGAATCGATTGTCCGCCTTTGAGCGTGTCGGCAATTTTGCCTTTCTTGTCGATATCCGGTTCGGGTTTGAACCGTTGCATGGGGGGCACTTTCCCTTTGCGCTGGACAGCCGTTTCCAGGTATTTCTGCAACGTTTGTACCTGTGGCCCCAGATCAAGATAATGCAAAAATGCATCCTTTTCGTAGCCAACGTCTACAAATGCAGCGTTCAATCCGGGCATGATTTTTTTTACTTTGCCCAAATAAATGTCACCCACCGAAAATTGCAAATTGCTTTTTTCCTTGCTCAGTTCAACTAACTGTTTGTCTTTTACATGCGCAATAACAATTTCGGATGGGGTTACGTCAATGATTAATTCGTTACAACCCATTCATTAAAATAAATTTAGGGTAGTTATTGTATTTCGTATATTATTTATTGTATTCTGTTTTTTGCTTCTGCTCGTGAAGCTCGCGATAGTTGCGGGTTAGTGTTAAATGAAGCAATAAATAATACCTAAATGGAAAGAAACCTAAAATTTTCGGTTAGGAAAATTTTAGGTTCTTCAATAACTAACACACAGCATTATTAAATATTGATTATTTCTTTTTGTGTCTATTCTTTCTCAAGCGTTTTTTGCGCTTGTGGGTTGCCATTTTATGTCTTTTTCTTTTCTTTCCGCTTGGCATGGTTCTATTTTTTATCCAAATTGGTTCACACCAACTTTTTATTGAACATTACTTTTTACTTTTCCCACAAATGTCTTGGCCGGTTTGAACGCCGGGATGTTATGTGCCGGGATAATAATAGTTGTGTTTTTGGAAATGTTCCGTGCGGTTTTTTGAGCCCTTTCTTTGACAATGAAACTCCCGAACCCTCTCAAATACACATTCTGGTTTTTAGCCAGCGATCCTTTTACGCTTTCCATGAAAGCTTCCACTGTTTTCTGAACAGTAATCCTTTCTACTCCAGTACTCTTGGAAATTTCATTTACAATATCTGCCTTTGTCATGTCTTTAACTTTAACTGTTATGATTAATTAGGTTTATATCTTTCAGGGTGCAAATATATACCTTTCTTATAGATTATTAAAATATAAAGCACATTTTTGCATGATTTTTTTTTATGGATAGAAAAATATTTGTGAATGACGGGCCAAAAATTAATTGTCTGGTACGAGATTTATAAGCGGAATTTACCTTGGCGCGATACCGAAGATCCTTATCTGATATGGGTTTCGGAAGTTATCTTGCAGCAAACTCGCGTCGTGCAGGGACTGGATTATTACCGTCGATTTATCGACGCGTATCCTGATATTTTTTTGCTGGCTCGTGCCGATATGGACGAAGTGCTAAAAATATGGCAGGGTTTGGGTTATTATTCCCGTGCACGCAACATGCACGCTGCTGCAAAACATATTGTAGATGCGTACGATGGAAAATTTCCGGCAACTTACGATGGGTTGATCACCATCAAAGGCATCGGCGATTATACGGCATCGGCGATTGCTTCGATTGCTTTCGGGCAAGCCGTTCCGGTCATCGACGGCAACGTAAACCGTGTGATTGCTCGATTATACGGAATTCAACAGCCTGTCAACAAACCCGTCGGGCAAAAGGAGATCCGTGCATATGCTGAAAAATTACTGGTTCGCAACGCTCCGGGGACATATAACCAGGCCATTATGGAGTTCGGCGCCCTGCAATGTGTTCCGCAAAATCCCGATTGTAACGGCTGTATTCTGAATCGGGTTTGTGTCGCTTACCGGTGCGGATTGACGGATATGTTACCCGTCAAAGAAAAGACGGCGAAGATTGCCACCCGTTATTTCCACTATTTGCACATTCGTTTTGGCAACCGCACGTTTATCCGGCGACGTGCCGACGGCGACATCTGGACTGGCCTGTACGAATTTCCCATGATTGAAACCGGCAAGGAAACCGAACTGGACGATCTGGGCAGAACGCCGGCATGGCAATCGTACTTTGGCGCCCAAACACCGCTTATAGAAACTGTATCGGGAGAGATAACACATCGGTTAACACACCGCATTCTGAAAATCCGATTTTACGAAATAGTTGTGGATAAACCTGTTTCGGGGCAGCGCCTTATCGAAATACCGGCAACCGATATTCATCGTTACGCAGTACCTAAGGTGATTGATAACTATTTGAAAAACATTCGCTAATGAAGCCCCATAAAAAATCCTCCCCAAGGAGCCCCCGGGGAGGATTTTTATGGGCGAAACAGGCTGCCTTGCTTTCCGGTAACGCTACTGATCAGGCTATAAGATGGAATTCGAGCCGCCGTCAATGATTAAGCTTCGGACGACCCTTTGCAGGTATATTAATAAGGAGTGCGCGATCCTTTATTCCAACGGTTCTTATTGTCCCGAATATGCAAGCGTCTTACAGCTGCGGCCCTGCCGGAATCAGCGCCTTCCCTTCGGGTGTATCGGTATACTGTTCGAAGTTCTTGATATATTTGGCAGCTAACGATTTCGCCTTGGTTTCCCAGTCGGCTACATGGGTATAGGTACTGCGCGGATCAAGAATGTCCGAAACATGATCCAGTTTTTCAGGAACAGTAAGGTTCAGGATCGGAATATGTACCTTTTCGGTTTTTTCGATTGAACCGTCGATGATCGCGTCGATGATGGCGCGTGTATCCTTGATGGAGATACGTTTGCCGGTACCATTCCATCCGGTATTTACCAAATAGGCCCTGGCGTCGTGTTTCTTCATCTTAGCGCCGAGCGTGTTGGCATACTTGGTGGGATGCAGCGTCAGGAAGGCTTCGCCGAATGCGGGCGAGAATGACGGGAGCGGCTCGGTGATACCGCGTTCGGTACCGGCCAGTTTCGAGGTATAGCCGCACAGGAAGTGGTATTGCGCCTGTCTCTCGTCGAGGATCGATACCGGGGGCAGTACGCCGAATGCGTCGGCCGACAGGTAGATGATCTTATGAGCGTGCCCGGCTTTTGACGGGAGCACGATCTTGTTGATGTGGTAAATCGGGTACGATACACGGGTGTTTTCTGTGATCGACCCGTCGTTGTAGTCGGGAGTTCCGTCGGCTTTGATCACTACGTTTTCCAGCAGGGCGTCGCGTTTGATGGCGCGCCAGATGTCCGGTTCGTTTTCCTGGCTCAGGTTGATCACCTTGGCATAGCAACCGCCTTCATAATTGAATACGCCATTGTCGTCCCAACCATGTTCGTCGTCGCCGATCAGGTAACGTTTAGGGTCGGCCGACAGGGTGGTTTTCCCTGTGCCCGAGAGACCGAAGAAGACGGCAACGTCACCTTTTTCGCCCACATTGGCCGAGCAGTGCATCGAAGCCATGCCTTTCAGCGGCAGGTAATAGTTCATCATCGAGAACATACCCTTCTTCATTTCGCCGCCATACCAGGTTCCGCCGATGATCTGTTCCTTAACGGCAAGGTTGAACAGCACGAATACTTCCGAGTTCAGGCCCTGTTCTTTCCATTTGGGGTTGGTTACTTTCGATGAGTTGAACACCACGAAATCGGGCTCGCCGTAATGTTCCAGCTCGTACAGCGAAGGACGGATAAACATGTTGGTGACGAAATGCGCCTGCCATGCCACTTCCATAATGAAACGCACCTTCATGCGCGTGTCGGCGTTGGTGCCGCAGAAGGTGTCGACTGCGTACAGCTTTTTGGCGGTGTTCAGCTGCTTGATGGACAGGGATTTCAGGTCGTTCCAGACTTCGGTCGCAACCGGTTTGTTAATATTGCCGTCCCACCAGATGGTGTTTTCGGAGATCGCATCTTTCACAATGTAACGGTCCTTGGGCGAACGACCGGTGAATACGCCGGTTTTTACAGAAATGGCGCCGGTGGCGGTTTGTTCGCCTTTTTCGAATCCTTCGTTTTTCGAATTGGTCTCGGCCTGGTAAAGTTCTTCGTACGTGGGGTTGTATACGACTTCAATGCTCCTGCTGATGCCGTATTTGCTCAAATCTATTTTAGACATTTTGATAAATTTAATTTTTATAATATTCTATTAAAACAAAGATCGTTCCATTTAGTTGGGTCATCTTTATGGACAGCAAAGTTAACGGTTTATTCCGAAATTTGAAGACCTGGTTTTATATATCGGTTATCGGTTAAGTCTTTTTTTTGAGGCGCTGTGAGAAAAGGAATGAAGCAAACCGGAACCTGTCAGCCCTGCGTTGTAGAGACGCGATGCATCGCGTCTTTGCTGACAGGGTTGAAACCGCTACTGCTTCTACCACCGCTGTCAGGGTCAGAGACCACTGACAGGTGTGCCGCGCGCTACCCTGACAGCGGTCGACAGACCCTGTCAGCGGTAGAGTTAACCATGACCCTGACAGGTCTATCGACCTGTCAGGGTCAAAACCGCGTCGCCAAGTTGTCGCTCAACCGCACTGCATATTCCACAGCCCCTCCCCGGCCCTCCCCGAAAGGGGACGACGTTATTCATTATTAATGGTTCACTATACTTTATTGAGAATAAATCCGTACTTTTGCATAAAAATTGATAGTATGATGATCGAAATAAGCGCTATTACGCCTGAAAACATCAAGGAACTGCTTGGTAAAATGAAACCGAAGCGAAAGAAAACCCTTGCCGGTCATTTCGGCCAACTCAAACGGGGTTTGGATGGAATGGCTTACCAGAAGTCCATGCGCAATGAGTGGAGTTGATTTCCTTGTAGATACCAACGTGTTGATATATGCACTGGAAGGACATCCGGCCGTATCGGGCATTATACAATGCTCGGTGGGGTTGTCCGTCATTTCAGAAATGGAGTTGTTGGGGAAGAAAGGTATCCGACCGCATGAAATATTCGCCATCCGCCATCTGTTGAATGACTGTAACATCATGAAACTGACGGACGAGATCAAGGATGTTGCTATTGTCCTTAAACAGGCATATACGCTCAAAATTCCGGATGCTATCGTTGCAGCTACCGCCATCCATTGGGAATTATCCCTTGTCACAGCCGACAGCGATTTCAAAAATATCAAAGAACTTGATCTGGTACGCTTAACGTTGTCATGAAGAGACGCGCAATTGTTGATATTGAACCACGAGGTCGCGTATCCCAACCTGTCAGCAGCTGCGCAGCCTGTCAGGTCGGGCGCTGCTCCCGGTATCGGCGCGACACGCTGACCTATCAGGGTCGATAGACCTGTCAGGGTCAAAACCGAAACCGCAAACACTTCTACCACCGCTGTCAGGGTCAAGACCGCTGACAGGGTGTGCCGCACGTTACCCTGACAGCGGTCGACAGACCCTGTCAGCGGTGAAACATCCATGTTAGCATCCAAGATTGATAACCCCCAATTTTTTATTATGTCCAATTGTACGCCCGTATTGCATACGCCCGCAGGGTTAAGCGGCAATTGTATTGCCGCTTGGAACATAGCCGGATTTGCAATCCGGCATTCGATTCTTGAATCGAAATACGTCGCTTTCGGTAACTTTACTTTACTGTTTTCCATCTTATATCCATCTTATATCGATTTTTGCTTATTCTCTTTATTCAAGTGGCAAATTGGCGAAGCTATTCCGGCAAAGCCAATTGCAAATTGCCTGATGTTCCGAGCCGAATTACAAATTCGGCTCAACGGCAAAACCTTGTGCGATGACAGGAAGCGGTTAAGTTCCGCTTCCTGTTCGCCCGTGTCGGCTATGGATACATTAATGACGTGTATTTGCATAATATGAAAAAATTCGATCGGCTAACGCCGATATTCTTTATTCGCCTGCCTTAGGCTTCGGTCGTCCCTCCCTCGCCCTCCGCAGGCTCCTATTTTTTTAGCTCAAAATCTTTTGGATGAACTAAGGACGAAAAACAACACGAAAG
>JAISCQ010000087.1 GCA_031265445.1 Bacteroidales bacterium | reverse complement strand
ACCGCAAAGACGCGATGCATCGCGTCTCTACAATGCAGCCTGACAGGTCGGCCCCCGTTGAGCGGCATTTGTAATGCCGCTCGGAACACGAGGCAATTTGTAATTGCCTGCGGTGAGATTGCTTCGCTAAGTTGCCGTTTAAAGAAATAAACTGAAGTTATCAGGAGGATCATATTTCGATTCAAGAATCAATATCCGGATTACAAATCCGGCTCAACAGCGCTACCCTGACAGTGGTCGACAGACCCTGTCAGTGGTGGTACAGCCTTCTTGACCCTGCCGGCAGAGACGCGATGCATCGCGTCTCTACAACGCAGCCTGACAGGTCAGCGTGTCGCTCCGGCGTGGGAGTAGCGCCCGACCTGACAGGGTCGTTAGACCTGTCAGGGTCAATAAAATAAAATCAAGACTCCATCTCTACGCTCCATGTATCCGCCTGACGCTCCAGTCGATCGGCTCGATGCCGTGTTGCCGGAGATATTCGTTTGCTTTTGAAAAATGCCGGCATCCGAAGAATCCATTATTTGCCGAAAACGGCGATGGGTGGGTCGCTTCGAGCGCCAGGTGTTTTTGGGTGTCGATCAGGGTTTTCTTGGCGCGCGCATAGTTGCCCCAGAGCATGAATACCAGGTGTTCGCGCCCGGATGAAAGACTCCGGATCACCCGGTCGGTAAACGCTTCCCATCCCCTGTTCTGATGCGATCCGGCCGTCGAGGCGCGTACGGTTAATGTGGCGTTGAGAAGGAACACACCCTGATCGGCCCAACATTCGAGGTTACCCGATGCCGAAGGCGTAATACCCAGGTCGTTTTGTATCTCCCGATACATGTTCACCAGCGATGGCGGCGGTTTTACTCCGTCAGGAACCGAAAAGCTAAGCCCGTGGGCCTGTCCCGCGCCATGATACGGATCCTGTCCGAGTATCACCACCTTTACTTTTTCGAACGGCGTATGTGCAAAAGCATTAAAAATAAGCGAACCGGGAGGATAAACGGCATATTGGCGCTTCTCCTCCGTTAAAAACACCTTGAGGCCGGCGAAATAGGGCTGTTCAAATTCGGAAGTCAACACCTTCAGCCAGCTTTCTTCTATTTGGGGATTCGATTTTTCCGACATGTTTATTCTGAAGTTACTGTTTGAAAAACAAAGGCCGGCCGGCTGCCCGGCAGACCTTTGTCAGCGTATCCATGCTTAACGCGGGGCGCTGTACGATGCCAGGTATTCAACCGCCCTGTTGAAAATGTTGTCGCCGGTGTAACCCAGCTTTTCGTCGAGCGTCTTATAGGGAGCCGAAAATCCGAAGCTTTCCATACCGATGACTTTTCCGAAAGGCCCAGCCAGTCCCTGCAGGGTGACCGGCAGTCCGGCTGTGAGGCCGAGCACGGGAACGCCGCACGGGATCACGGCTTTCCGGTATTCCTCAGATTGCGCCCGGAACCGGCCTTCCGAAATTGCGGATACCACCCAAACGTTGAGGCCCTTTTCGGCAACCAGCCTTTCTGCGCCTTCAATGCAGGTAGCTACTTCCGAACCGTTGGCCAGCAGGATCAAATCGGGCTGACCGGAACTCTGCCATGCCACGTAAGCGCCTTTTTCCGCCTGCAAAGCATCCGCATAGCGGGTAGAACCGGTTCTTGCCGGAATATCCCTGATGTTCTGCCGCGAGAGGATCAATGCGGTGGGCGTCGATACGTTTTCCATTGCCATTTTCCACGCCACGCTGGTTTCGATGGCGTCAGCCGGGCGAACTACCAGCGCGGATGCATGTCCCGAATGATTTTTGAGCTGTTCCATCAGGCGTATCTGCGCTTCCTGTTCTACAGGCTGATGCGTGGGGCCATCCTCGCCAACGCGGAAAGCATCGTGCGTCCAGATGTATTTCACGGGCAGTTCCATTAATGCAGACATGCGGAAAGCGGGTTTCATGTAGTCGGAGAAGACGAAGAATGTGCCGCATGCCACAAAAACGCCTCCGTGCAGCGCAATGCCGTTGGCAACGGCGCCCATGGTAAGTTCGCTGACGCCGGCTTGCAGGAAGGCTCCGGAGAAATCGCCGGCTTGCAGCGCTTTGGTGTTTTTCAGGAAGCCGTCGGTTTTATCGCTGTTCGACAGGTCGGCCGACGACACGATCATGTTTTCGATGTTTTTGGCGAAATAAGCCAGCACAGCCGACGATGCGGCGCGGGTAGCCGAACCTTCCTTCTGTGCAATAGCCGCATAATCAATAGCCGGGGCGACGCCCGAGAAGAATGTCTTGAACTTCCCGGCCAAATCGGGATGGGCTGCTTCCCATCCGGCCTGCCGTTTTTTCTTTGCGGCGGCCTCCTGTATCTTCTGCGCGCGCACCTGGGCGTAGTATGTTTTTACATCGTCGAAAATCACGAACGGATTCTCGGGATCGCCGCCCAGGTTGGCGACGGTTTTGGCAAACGATGCGCCGGCTTCGCCCAGTGGCATGCCATGCGTGGCGCATCTGTGCTCGAAGCTTTCGCCCGATTCGGTAACTGCGCCTTTGCCCATGATGGTCCTGCCGATGATCAGTACGGGCTTGCCTTTCACGGTTTGCGCTTTGGCGAGCGCCCGGCGTATCTGTTCGGCGCTGTTGCCGTCGATGGTCATGACTTCCCAGCCCCAGGCTTCGTATTTCTTACCGGTGTCTTCGCCGGTTACCTCCCTGGTTTCGGTGGAAAGCTGTATGCCGTTCGAGTCGTAGAACATGATCAGGTTGTCCAGCCCGAGGTGACCGGCCAGACGGCCTGCACCCTGCGAAATTTCTTCCTGTACGCCGCCGTCGGAGATGAAGGCGTATATTTTGTGCGACATCCAGTCGCCAAAACGCGCTGCCAGGAATTTCTCGGCTATAGCCGCACCCACTGCCATTGTATGGCCCTGTCCGAGCGGGCCTGAAGTGTTCTCAACGCCGCGTTTTACATCCACTTCGGGATGGCCCGGCGTCGGACTTCCCCACTGTCGGAAGTTTTTGATCTCGTCCATCGTATAATTCCCCGTCAGGGTAAGGATGGAGTACAGCATGGGCGACATGTGCCCGGGATCGAGGAAGAACCGGTCGCGGTTCACCCATGTCATGTCCGACGGGTCGTAACTGAGAAATTCGGTATAAAGAATGTTAATGAAATCGGCGCCACCCATTGCTCCGCCCGGATGTCCCGATTTTGCCCTTTCAACCATAGCAGCCGACAGGATACGAATGTTATCGGCAGCCCTGTTTATCGGTTTATTGTCCATGAATATTGATGTTTTTGTTGATGAATTGATAATTACTTTACTTACGATCTGCAAAAATACAACTTGTATCTACAACTCCAAATATCTTTACAACTTCACGCCCGAATCGCAGACATCGCAAGGCTTCCCATCCTGTGCGCCGAAGACGGCAGGGCAGGGCGGGGAGGGTCATTGTGTGATGTCGTCCGGTTTACTTTTTTCGACGGCCTCTTCAATCTTTTCAGCGTCCTTCTCGTCGATACGGTGATGTGCGTCGCCGCGAAAGCCATCGGCGGGAATCTTCACCACATAGGTTTTTCGTGCGGCATTGGTTAATTTATGGTCGCGCAACCAGGGATTGAGATACTTCAGCATCTTGTAATTGGTACGGCGCCTGAAAGCGAAATCGGCCCAGTCGGCTACCGCGGTCTTCACTTCCACCTCGGTGTAGGGGATGATCCGGTATTTTTCCTTTTCGGAAATCCTGAACCCGTACTTCTGAGGGTCATTCAGAATCAGCTTCACTGCGGCGATACGGTATACGTACCGCATGGTTTCTTCGTTGAGCAGAAGATCGTAATAATAATCGCACTGCTGGCGTTTCACCTGCTTGCTCAGCCCGCCCTTACCCATGTTATACGATGCCGCAGCCATCGTCCAGTTACCAAAAATCCGGTGCGCTTCATTCAAATACTTGCATGCAGCCGCAGTCGACTTTTCGATATGATAACGTTCGTCTACCTCGGCAGCCACCTCCAGCCCGTAATCGACCGCAGCGCCTTTCATGAACTGCCAGAAACCCACAGCGCCCCTGGGCGAAACCCTGTTCATCAAATCGCTTTCGATCAGCGACAGGTACTTGAAATCGTCAGGGATGCCGTTTGCTGCCAGTATCGGCTCTATGACAGGAAAATACCGGCCGATCCTTTTAAGATACTGCAAGGTGTTGGAATGAAAATTCATGTTCACGATCAACTCGCGCTCAAGGCTTTCGCGAACATCAAAAAGATGAAGCGGCATCGTTTCTCCTGCAAACTCAACCTTTTCCGGAATATACGGCGAACTGACCCGGTGGAAAGGCGAGGCGGGTATACTGTCGCCGGAAACGTTCCCTGACGGATTGGACGAAGAGAAGGAACAAAATCCGAAAACTGCCGCCAATACAAGCAATAAAGAAAACGCGATAACCGGCTTCATTTATTGACAAAAAAAATGTGAATCATCTCGTGTGCTCTTTCCTTAAATTCTTTACTGCTTACCACTGTCATGACAAATATGTTTTTTACGATTAACGCACAAATATAGCGCCTTTTTTATTACGAAATAATAAAACCAGTCCGATTCATATCCGCAGTCGGATCAAACACAGATTTTGTTGAGCATGCTTGAACTGAGTTTTTCGATTTGAACAAAAAAATATAATGCCGGTGATACAATATATTTTTCAATGTTCCGTACAACATATAATTTTTGTTTGATTTAAGGCTTGCACGCGATGACACCCGGCGGAATTGCTCACAAAAGCGTCCCTTTTTTCCGGTACTCAAATGCGCAAATACATATTTGCGCAAACAAAAAAATCGGTTTATGCAATAAAGAAATATTACCTTTGCGGCAATAAAAAAGTATAAAAATGAAAAGAATAAATTTGATTTTGGCAGGCATGCTCTTATGTGCAGGCTTGTACGGGCAGGAGTTAATAAAATTTCCCGAAAACGGCAAATACGGTTTCCGAAATACGGAGGGGAATGTGCTTGTAAGTGCAGAATACGACTGGGCCAATGACTTTTCAGAAGGGCTGGCGCTGGTAAAAACTGAAGGAAAATGGGGCTATATTAATGAAACCGGGGAAATGATCGTTCCTGCAAAATATGACAGGGGCAATGATTTTTCTGGCGGTTTGGCAAAGGTGGAAATAAGGTTTAAATGCGGCTATGTCGATACCTCAGGTAAAGAAGTTATCCCGCTCAAATATGACATCGTCGGATATTTTTTCGATGGCCTGGCGCGTGTAAAATCAGAAAATAAATGGGGATACGTTGACAAAACGGGCAGGGTAGTTATCCCGTCAAAATATAGCTGGGCCGATGATTTTTCCGATGGCCTGGCAAAGGTGAAAGCGGGGTTTGAAGAGGGCTATATTAATACCTTAGGCAAAAAAATTATTTCGATCAGATATAATGCACTCAGTGGCAAATATGACAGGTTCGAAAGATTTTCCGAAGGCCTGGCGCGTGTAAGTTTGGGCGGCAAATGCGGCTATATTGATAAAACCGGCAAAGAAGTTATTCCATTGAAATATCAGGAAGCCGAAGATTTTCACGAAGGCATGGCGCTGGTAAAATTAGACGATAAGTACGGCTATATTGATAAGGCTGGAAATGCAGTTGTCCCGTTCAAATACGATAAAGCCGGAGGCAACTATGACAGGGTTGGAGATTTTTACGATGGTCTGGCGCTTGTAAAAGCGGACGGCAAACTCGGCTATATCAATAAAACGGGCAATGAAGTTATCCCGCTCAAATATAAAGTTGCTCATGATTTTTCCGAAGACCTGGCTTTGGTAAGTTTGGACGGCAAATACGGCTATATCAATAAAACCGGCGAGGAAGTTATTCCGCTGAAATATCGATATGCCCGTGATTTTTCCGAAGGCCTGGCGGCTGTAAACTTGGACGGCAAATGCGGTTATATCGATAAAACCGGCGAGGAAGTTATCCCGCTGAAATATGAAATAGCCGGTGATTTTTCCGAAGGCCTGGCATATGTACGTTTGGGCGGCAAATGCGGCTATATCGATAAAATCGGCGATGAAGTTATAAAGTTGAAATATAGCTTCTTTACTGAGACAAAATTTTCCGGAGGTAAGGCGTGGATAAGGACCGGCAGCGGCGGCAACGACGACGAAAGTTTTTATATCGATAAAACAGGGGCAGAGCAGTATGGAAATCGACAGGAACAAATCTTATGTGAAAGTCCGCTGGCGTCCTATTTTAAACAGTTGGACGATTACCGCTCGAATATAAACAAATCCTCCAGCAGTTCCGCTCCTTTTACTGTCAATCACCCTTACCTTGCCCTCAGGGTCAACCACTCGCTTTCCGTAGCAAACAATAAATGCAGGCATATACACCTGTTAAGAGCAGACTCGAGAATAGAGAAAACAGTTTTTAGTGAACAGTCCGTAAATACTTATAAAACCTTAGTTATCGCATATCGGTATCTCGATGGTACGGGACTTTACAGCAGGCCTGGCGCTACGCAAAACGTAAATATAGACAGCTACGGCGTGTATCTTGTATATTTTGACGTGGAGAAGAAGGAAATTATCGGACACGACATCATAAGCGGAAACCGATTGCCGGAAAAAGCTGCTGCCGGCACATTCTTCCAGATCAATGATTACGAAATCATGAAAAAAATAGAATCCCGTCTGGCGACAGTGAAAAGCAAATAAATTCCCGACTAAAGGATTTAAAGCCGACATTCCGGCTGCGTTCCCAAACTCTGAAAGAGTTCCCAACTGAAATACATAAATGTGTAATATTAATTAAAATTTTTTGTCATGGCAAATGATCCGAATATTCAAATCATTACATTGTCCGGAGATTGGACTGTTCCGGAAGGAGTTACATCTATAGATGTATTTTGCGCTGATGGCGGCGGCATCGAAACCTCCGATTTTTGCATCGGAGGAAATGCGGGCATCATTACATCCGTTTCAAACATAGCGGTGAACCAGGGAACAACGATTCGCATTAAAACCGGAAGCGAAGGCGCAGACGCCGCTAACCTTCCGGATGGCATTGCATTTTTGGAAAACCGGTTAAAACAGGAAGCAGACGGTACGGAGCCAAACGCTGCTTACGAGAAAATTATGGATGCTTTACAGCAATACAGAGGAATAATCAGCGATGGCAACCCGGAAAATGGCAACGTAAAAGGCAGTCCGGGGATCGTTATCATACATTGCAAAGAAAATTAATGATTCGATAATTTTAGAATCATGCATCATCACATTTTAATCATCGGATTGTTTTTAGCGGCAGGATGCTCCATGAATTCGGACATGCTAAAGAATGAACATGAAATTGGCGAGTTAAAGTGGAGATTAAGCGACGACGGCACGTTTACGATAAGCGGAAATGGCGCATTGCCCGATTTTTATTACGAAGACAAAGTTTATGGCAAAGAAGTAAACCTGCCGCCGTGGGAACCATATCGCGATAACATTACCAAATTAGTGGTCGGGGACGGAGTACGGCATATCGGCACATTTGCATTTTACCGCTGTACCAATTTGACCTCGGTTACGATTGGCAAAGCGGTTACTTCTATCGGCAGGGAGGCTTTTGACATGTGTTTGAGTTTGACGGAAATAGTCAATTATCAGGAAATACCCCAGGAAATTTTCGAAGGCAGTTATCAAGGCGAGGTTTTTGGCGTGTTCGGACATATCAATAAAAGCCTGTGCACTCTTTTTGTTCCGGCAGGTTCCATAGAAAAATACCGTACCGATAGAAGATGGAAGGGATTTTACAGGATGGGCGTCATTGGCGACCCCGGCTCCATAAAAATTGAAGGCGAGTGGGAGGGGATCACATGGACGTTATCTGATGAAGGCGTGTTAACATTCGGCGGGGCGGACTGCTTTCCGGGCAGAAGCAGCCCGATCAGCGCTCCCTGGTATAGGTTGCCCTGGGCAAACTTTAGAAATTCCATTACCCAAATTGAAATCAGCAAAGGCATCAAAGAAATAGGTAATTTCGTTTTTGATGAGTGCGACGGAGTAAGGAAATTTATCAATTATCGGGAAATACCGCAAACTGTTGACGACATGACATTCTGGGGTGTCGGCCAATACACTTTATTAGTGCCGGAGGGTTCTGTAGAGGCCTATCGTACGGCTGACGGATGGAAGGATTTTATAAATATAGAAGCTATAAAAGCAGAATAAGAGTTACCATCATATTAATCTTAACACAACATACCAATGGCTATCAATGTTTTTAACGAACCAAAGTACGATGAAGCAGGCAAAAAGGCGCTCAGCTTCATCAAAAATCAAATAATGCCGGCCAGCGGACAATACCGGCTTCCGGTATCATACAGGATATCCGACAGTTTAGACCCGCTTTACACTCTATTTAAAAAGCGGTGCTGGATATATGATACGGGATTGACTTTACTTGCACTGACAACCAGCAATGATTATGCACTTTGTAAAACAATCATGAACCGGTTGCAAAATTGGCAAAATTCCGATGGCAGTTTTAACAGCGCCTATGATTATGACGCACAAAGTTTAGGGCCTATTGCCAAACACACAGGAAGTATGGGGTGGCTTGTGTGGGGCATGTGCTATTATACGATGTTAAGCGGAGACCGCTCATATATGACCATGATTGACAACGCCGGGACCTGGCTGATACAAAGACAGATAACGACAACGACAGATGTGCGTTTCGGGTTGCTGCGAGGAGGATATCAAGCGGATGGAAGTTTAATAGAATGGTGTTCGACAGAAAATCAATGCAGTGCATTACAGGCATTGCAGGGTTTGTACAGTGTAACCAGAGACGGTAAGTATTCAACCGCAATAACTCGGCTTAAGGATTGGCTTAATCCAAGTACATCGCCTTTATACGACAGTATAAATAAAAGATTTTATCAAGGATACAGACTAAACAGTAGTGGCGGTATCGTAATAGATACTGAATGGGCGTTAGACTGTGCAACATGGGCTGCTTCAACAGCGTTGTCATTTTTCGAAAGCACACAGGCAGCAAGCGATTGCAGACAAACGGCATACAACGTTTATCATCTTGAGCAGGGAATAACGGTAGACGATAATCCATATATCCAAGGTAACGAAAACCCTGCATTTAATAGGACTTATTCATTAAATGGCACAGCCGAAGGCTTTAAGCCGTTTAATAACAACAATTCGCCCGTTTTAATCTGGACTGAAGGCACGCTTGGGTATGTTCATCTATGCCAGGCGTTAGGATTAGTCAGCGAGGCGCTTAGTTTTATGGACGAAACCATAAAACTTCAAAATTGCAATGGTTCTACCGGCGGCGTGATATACGTGACAAAAGGTTTTGACAATGCCGAATTTCAAGGCCATGTTTGGGAAAGCATTGCATCAAGCGCATGGTTGTATTTGGTGATCAATAACCCAAACGTTCTTTTTGCGAACTTAGACAACGGCATTGAAGTAATTGAAAGAATTACGGAAACCAAAAATTGGATCTGGCCCGATGGAGTACGTAGTTTGAGCGTCTATTGTGTAGGCGGCGGCGGCAGCGGCGCGGGCGATTATTACCCTGCAGGAACCTCGGGAAGCGGCGGCAATGGAGGCGTTGTAATCGGTGCGGGTATTTCTGCTAATTTTGGAGGCACGACAATACCAATTACCGTCGGCGCCGGCGGAACAGGCGGGATAAGAGGTGATGGAAGGCCCGGCGGAGCTTCAAGTTTTGGAATATATATTAGCGCCGCAGGCGGATACGGCGGCGTTGACACACAACCGGATGCACAGGCATACAGCGGTAGAGGCGGAAAAAGAGGGCCCAGAACAGCTAACGGTTATGATTTGCAAGGAGGAGACGGGACAGGAATTTCACTTTTTCCGGCAAGTATAAGATATAAAGCAGGGGCAGGCGGCGCAGGAGCGAACAGCGCGTACCATCAAACATCTATCCAACAATCCGGAGGAAATAAGGGAGGAGGTAACAGCGGATATGGCGACGACAACTCCTCGCTTAACAGAGGTCAGGATGCAACTTATTATGGTGGCGGCGGCGGCGGCGCTTTTTCGTCAGGACATACAACCAGTGTAGGCGGGTACGGATACAAAGGAATTGTTATCATTCGTTATATCGTTCCTAAAGAAAGGCTTATTTATATTTATTCATCGAAAAGCTGGACAGTACCGGCAGGTCTTAAAAATGTTAACGCTTTTTGTGTAGGTGGCGGCGGAAGCGGAGCAGGTGATTATTACCCTGCAGGAACCTCGGGAAGCGGCGGCAATGGAGGCGTTGTGCTTAATGGGCTTATTTATGGCAATTTAGGCGGGATGACCATACCTATTACGATAGGCGCCGGCGGAGTCGGAGGTATAAGAGGCGATGGAAGGCCGGGAGGCAATACGCTCTTTGGAAGTTTTTTTAACGCCGCAGGCGGATACGGCGGCGTTGACACACAGCCGGATGCACAGACATACAGCGGCAGAGGCGGAAAAAGAGGGCCCAGAACAGCTAATGGTTATGATTTGCAAGGAGAAGACGGATACCTGTTCTTAGGGGACAGGTACGGCGCAGGCGGCGCAGGAGCGAACAGCGCGTACCATCAAACTTCTGTCCAACAATCCGGAGGAAATAAGGGAGGAGGTAACAGCGGATATGGCGACGATAATTCCTCGCTTAACAAAGGTCAGAATGCAACTTATTATGGCGGCGGAGGTGGCGGCGGCGCTTTTTCGTCAGGACATACAACCAGTTTAGGAGGAAACGGACGTCAAGGTGTAGTTATTATACGATGTTAAACCCGTAATTTCTTATAAAAACCTCACAAATGCTTTTGTGAGGTTTTTTGTATTCATTAAAAATAAAAAAGACTTCGCAACCGATTGCGTAAATATTTCACACAATCGCTCAGGTGATCACCGATATTTTACCTTTCTTTGTGTCCCAACGTAATATCATATCCTATCATCATGAAATCATTATTTACGATCGCGGCAATTGCCGCCATGTTTATCTTTTTCGGCTGTCAACCGGCGTCATCCGATTTTTCAGCCATTGAACGCGGCTTTGTTACGCCGCCCGACAGTATGCAAACCGGTGTTTACTGGTACTGGATCAACGACAATATTTCGAAAGAAGCTGTAGTAAAAGATCTGCAGTCGATGAAACAGGTGGGAATCAACCGCGCTTTTATCGGCAACATCGGCCTTACGCCACAGGAGTATCCATACGGCAACACCAAACTTTTTACCGACGAATGGTGGGAAGTGATGCATACCGCCCTGAAAACCGCTACCGAACTGGAGATCGAACTGGGTATTTTCAACTGTCCGGGATGGAGCCAGTCCGGCGGCCCGTGGATCAAGCCCGAACAGGCAATGCGCTATCTGGCTTCATCTGAAGTGCACGTGAAAGGGCCGCAGAAGTTTTCGAAAAAACTGGAACAGCCCGCCGGGAATTTTGAGGATGTGAAAGCGCTGGCCTGGCCGGTAGCCAGGGACTGTATGCTGAACCTGTTTGACATGGGAACAGTATCGGGCCCCAGAAACAAACCCATGAACGAAGCCCGCGTCGAAATCACGCTCAAGCTGCCACAGGCATCTACAGCCCGCAGTTTGATTGTCTATCCGGGAGGACGTTTTTATTCCGAATGTGACCTGCAGGCGAAAGTCGGCAATGAATTCAAAAGCATTCGCAAGTTTACCATCGATCGCATGAATACCGCTTTGAATGTAGGTTTTGAGCCGCTGGCGCCCGTTGCTGTTTCGTTCCCCGAGATACAGGCCTCCGAGTTCCGTATCTGTTTCGACCGCATCCATCAAGGAAGCGCCACCCGGAAAGTTGTATTGACTCCAACGCCTGTGGTAGAACGCTATGCCGAAAAAACGCTGGCCAGGATGTTCCCCTCTCCCCTACCCTATTGGCATGACTATCTCTGGGATGCACAACCCGCAGTAAACGAAGCATCCCTGTTGACCGACCCGCAGCAGGTACGGGACATCTCGGAATATCTAACCGCCGACGGCACGCTTACGTGGGATGTACCCGAAGGCGAATGGATCATCATGCGCACGGGGATGGCTCCCACCGGCGTGACCAACTCCCCTGCATCACCCGAAGGCGTGGGACTTGAAGTGGACAAGATGAGCAAAAAGCATGTCGCCGACCATTTCGATGCCTTCCTCGGGGAGATACTCAGACGTATCCCCGCAGCCGACCGCAAATCATTCAAAGTGATCGTGGAAGACAGCTACGAAACCGGCGGACAGAACTTTACCGACGGCTTTCTGGAAGAATTCCGGCAACGGTATGGCTATGATCCGGTTCCGTACCTGCCGGCATACAAAGGCTACACCATCGGCAGCCCCGATCTGAGCGACCGTTTCCTGTGGGACATGCGTCGTATGGTAGCCGATAAGGTTTCCTACGACTATGTGGGCGGCTTGCGCGAAACAGGCCACAAACACGGACTGATCACCTGGCTCGAAAACTATGGCCACTGGGGTTTTCCCGGCGAATTTCTGCAATATGGCGGACAGTCGGACGAGATCGGCGGCGAGTTCTGGAGCGAAGGGAACCTGGGCGATATCGAGAACCGCGCTGCATCGTCGTGCGCGCATATCTACGGCAAACGGAAAGTATCGGCCGAATCGTTCACTTGTGCCGGGAATGCATACAGCCGTTACCCGTATACGATGAAACGGCGCGGCGACTGGTCATTCACCGAAGGCATCAACAATACCCTGCTCCACGTCTACATCCAACAGGCCTGCGAGGATCGCTACCCGGGCGTGGATGCGTGGTTCGGCAACGAATTTAACCGCAAAAATATATGGTTTCACCATATGGATTTGTTTGTAGGATACCTTAAACGCTGTAATTTCATGCTTCAACAGGGCCTCAATGTGGCCGATGTTGCTTATTTCATCGGCGAGGATGCTCCCAAGATGACCGGCGTGCGCGATCCCGGACTACCCCGCGGCTATTCATTCGACTACATCAACGCCGAAGTGATCGCGCGCGATCTTGCCGTGAAGGACGGACGCCTGGTATTGCCGCATGGCACATCGTACCGCCTGCTGGTATTGCCGAAACTCGAAACCATGCGTCCCGAAGTGTTGCAAAAAATCGAAAAGCTTGTGGCCGACGGCGCTGTTGTTCTTGGCCCGCCGCCCAGCCGTTCGCCCAGCCTGCGGAACTATCCCGAAGCCGACAGACAAATACAGGCGCTGGCTGCAAAAATGTGGGGCGACCCGGCGGCGAAGCAGCGAAATTACGGGAAAGGAATGATCCTTGCCGGGATGGAGATGCAGGAAGCTTTGGATTTGCTAAAAGTAGCGCCCGACTGTCTCTTTGGAGAGAACGACCCGCTGTTGTACAACCATCGTACCGTCGACGGAAACGATATCTATTTCATCAGCAACCAGAGCGAAAAGCTCATGACGTTCACCCCGCAATTCAGGGTCGGCGATATGCAGCCCGAGATATGGGATGCGGTCTCCGGGAATATTCGCCTGTTACCCGCCTTCGAGGTTAAAAACGGGCTTACAGCAGTTCCCATGCAGTTGGAACCGCTGGAAAGCGCCTTTATCGTGTTCCGTAACCCGGGAAAAGCATCTTCGGCAAACCTTTCGGATAATTATCCCGAACCGGTTGTCATTGCCGAAGCCACATCGCCATGGGAAGTACGTTTCGAGTCGGACGAAATCAAACGCGGCCCTGCCGAACCGGTTGTTTTTGAACAATTGCAGGATTGGGCCAAGCACGCCGACGACCGTATCCGCTATTTCTCAGGAACAGCCGCCTACAAAACTACGATTTCTGTTGCAGGGCAAGCTAAAGGGAATAAACTTTACCTCGACCTCGGCAATCTGAGCGCCATGGCCAAGGTGAAAGTCAACGGGCAATATGCCGGTGGCGCATGGACTGCGCCTTACCGGGTGGACATCACCAAATGGGCCAAAGAGGGCGATAATACCGTGGAAGTGGACGTATGCAACACCTGGGTAAACCGCCTGATCGGCGATCAATGCCTTCCGGAAAAAGACCGGCGCGTACAGTCGAATAACAGTCCCTGGAGAGCAGGTTCTCCCTTGCAGCCATCGGGATTATTCGGGCCGGTAAGGGTGATGACTTATTAAACGGTTATTAAAAACAACGGAAGTGTTTATCTTTTTATTGATGATCCATTTACCTCCGAATCGACCACCCTCCCGGCTAAGTATTTCTACATCTTTTAGAAATTCGATATTTCTTTGAACGGAAGAAGTATTGATATTCAAAATTTTGGATATCTCTACGATCGTTATTTGACCGTTTTGTTCCATAAGTGATAATATGGACCGCTGCAATTCTTTTAATGATATGTTATCCATGACCTTAGTTTAATGGTGTAAAAGGAATACGAACGTATATAGGAAAAATGTCATACCCATATATTGGAGATATGACATTTTTTTTTATGGCAAGTAAAGAATAGTTACCTCTCTCTCTCTCTCTCTCTCTCTCTCTCTCTCTCTCTCTCTCTCTCTCTCTCTCTCTCTCTCTCTGCAAAAGGCGTGCCATTCGGTGATTCACCGAACATTACCCGCAACAAATTTTCCAGAGATTTTGACATGACAAAGGATGTTTTTAAATCAAAAAAATCGACGACAAATATAAAATCCTTTTCGAACAAAAGCAAAAAATAATTGTTGGCGGGAAGCAATTCAAATTGTCGCAGCAAACGCACCTGCACCAAGCCCGATAAGGGCAAAATCAATTTTATCCTCAATGCGACAGTTTGAATTGCACCCCCCTGGTTTTGTCGGTAAATATTTAGACAAACAGGGGGCCTTTGTCCCAAAAAAAGGACATGACAGCTTCTTCTTTGGTTCCGGTTCACACCATATATTAAAGCGATCTCGCAGACAACTGTTTCTTCAGTTCTTCGATGAGTCTGTCCTTGTCTTCAAGTGCTTTTTTATTGTCTTCAAGTGCTTTGTCTTTGGCTTCGATGATTTTGTCTTTGTATTTGAGCTGTTTCTTATTTTCTTCCGACTCCTCTGCGATCTCCACTTCAAGAGTTATATGGTCCCAGTAAGCCTCATAGGCTTCCATCTCTTCGCGCGTGAAGGCGCCTTCCTC